>NZ_JBFUGT010000143.1:0-16127 GCF_056402775.1 Rhodococcus sp. P3_B8 | reverse complement strand
GAACGAGGTCGAGGTCGGCATGGTCGGCATCAACGTCCCCATCCCCGTCCCCATGGCGTACTACTCCTTCGGGGGCTGGAAGAACTCCCTGTTCGGCGACACCCACGCCCACGGCACCGAAGGCGTGCACTTCTTCACCCGCGGCAAGGTCGTCACCACCCGCTGGCTCGACCCCAGCCACGGCGGCATCAACCTCGGATTCCCCCAGAACGCATAGGTACTGGTTCTCCGCGCCGGACCGTCCGCGGTCCGGCGCGGAGTCCGTTCGATCGAAAGGAACTTCATGAGCGACACCTCTCTCGCCCGCCGTCATCGGGTCGTGGTCATCGGATCGGGATTCGGCGGCCTCTTCGCCACCAAGGCCCTGAAACGGACGGACGTCGATGTCACTCTGATCGATCGGACGACACACCACCTGTTCCAGCCGTTGCTGTACCAGGTGGCGACGGGAATCCTGTCCGAGGGTGAGATCGCGCCCGCGACGCGACTCGTCCTCGAGGACCAGCAGAACGCGTCCGTCCTGATCGGCGGAGTCGAGACGATCGACGTCGCCGACCGGACCGTCACGTCCACACACCGCGGCCGCACCACCGTCACCGAGTACGACAGCCTCGTCGTCTCGGCGGGCGCCCGCCAATCCTATTTCGGCAACGACCATTTCGCCGAGCACGCACCCGGGATGAAGACGATCGACGACGCCCTCGAACTGCGCGGCCGCATCCTCGGCGCCTTCGAAAGCGCCGAGGTGAGCACCGATCCCGCCGAGCGGGCGCGACTCCTGACGTTCGTCGTGGTCGGCGCCGGCCCCACCGGAGTCGAGATGGCCGGCGAGATCGCCCAGCTCGCGCACCGCACTCTCGCCGGCGCCTACCGCACCATCGATCCCCGTGACGCGCGGATCATCCTGCTCGACGCGGCGCCCACGGTGCTCCCGCCCTTCGACGAGAAGCTGCGTCGTGCTGCCGCCGATACGCTGGAGGATCTCGGTGTCGAGATCCAGCTCGGCGCGATGGTGACCGACGTCGACGACGACGGACTCACCGTCCGCGACCAGGACGGCGTCGAGCGGCGGATCGAGGCCGCCTGCAAGATCTGGTCCGCAGGTGTCGCAGCCAGTCCGCTGGGCCGGCAACTGGCCGAACAGACCGGCGCCGCCACCGATCGCGCGGGCCGTGTCCTCGTCGAACCCGACCTCACCCTGCCCGGCCACAGCAACGTCTTCGTCGTCGGGGACATGATGAACCGCGACGGCCTTCCCGGTGTCGCGCAGGTCGCGATCCAGGGCGGCCGTTACGCCGCGCAGCTGATCGCCGCGGAGGTGCGCGCCCACCGGAAAGGTCGCGACAAGCCCGAACGCACCCCGTTCCGATACACGGACAAGGGCAGCATGGCCATGATCTCCCGCTTCCACGCGGTCGCGAAGGTCGGCCGCCTCCAACTGACCGGGCTGCTCGCCTGGCTGCTCTGGCTCCTGATCCACCTGGTCTACATCGTCGGATTCAAGAGCCGACTCGCGACCGCCATGTCCTGGACATGGTCGTTCCTGGGCAGAACTCGGGGACACCTGGCGGTCACGGAGCAACAGGTGGTCGCGAGGACGGCGATCAACCGGCTCGATGCCTGGGAGGATTCTTCCCGGGCGGTACCCGAGGCGGCGACGGCCTCCGCACGGTGAGTACCGTCCCCTCCGTGCCTGCTTCCGCTCTCACCGTCGGCATCGACGTCGGTGGTACCAGTATCCGTGCCTGCGTGGTCGACGAGACCGGCGAGGTACTCGACTCCGTCCAGGCACCCACACCGCAGTCGGCGAAAGCCCTCGAGGACGCGCTCGACCGCGCCGTCYGCGAGCTCGCGTCCCGTCATCGGATCGCCGCCGTCGGTCTCGCCGTGGCCGGATTCATCAGCTCCGACCTCACCACGGTGCGCTTCGCCCCGCACCTGCCGTGGAAGAACGTGCCGGTCGCGAACGACCTGAGCGACCGGCTCGGACTGCCGGTGGTCCTCGAACACGACGCGAACGCGGCGGCGTGGGCGGAGCACCGGTTCGGTGCCGCCGCCGGTGGTCGCAATGTCGTGATGGTCGCGATCGGCACCGGCATCGGTGCGGCGCTGCTCATCGACGGCACGCTCTACCGCGGCAGTTACGGCGTCGCTCCCGAACTGGGCCACCTCCAGGTGGTGCCGGGCGGCAGACCGTGCGCCTGCGGCAAACGGGGGTGCTGGGAACGGTATTGCAGCGGAACCGCGCTCGTCGACACGGCCATCGAACTCCTCGCCGCCGACCCGACGAGTTCGACGGTCCTCGCACGCGAGGTCGCGAGCGATCCGGGCTCGCTCACCGGCCGCCGTATCGCGAGCGCCGCGCGGGACGGCGACCCGCTCGCCGTCCGCACCATGGAGGAGTTCGCCCGGTGGCTGGGCGTCGGACTCGCCATGGTCGGTGACGTCTACGACCCCGATCTCGTCGTCATCTCCGGCGGCGTCAGCGGTTCGGCTCCGCTGTTCCTCGACCACGCGCGCGACGTCTACGCTTCTCTCGCAACCGGTTCCGGACACCGCCCCCTCGCCCGCATCCGGGAAACCCAACTCGGCGAATCGGCCCAGCGGATCGGGGCCGCCACGATGGCAAGGGACGCGCTGCTGAGCGGAGCTCCGCTCCCCGTGCGTGGTTGACGAGTCTCTGGACTCCTCGAGCACTCACGGGCGCGGAGCCGCATCGGCCCGCCAAGTTGTGGCGGTTACCGAGTTCTACGACCTCTGCTGCGACGAGGACGAGCGCCGCGGCATCAACCCGGCCCACTCCGGTTCCCATACCTCATCGCCCGTCACGACCCCGACAGCATCGCCCACCGCAGCACACTCGCGGTCGCCGATCGCGACGTATGGATCCGCCCCGCGGAGAACGGTATGGCCTACCTCGACGGACACCTTCCCGCAGCCGACGCCCACACCCTCGCGATGCGGTTGCGGCACTTCTCATTCAGGTCGTCGTCAACGCCTCGACTCCTCGGACTCGACGACCTTCCCGCCCACCTCGAGGGATACGGGCCGATCTGCCCCCAAGTACTTCGTACAGGGAGGTACCCCCAGCGGACTCCGCGCGTACATTGGCCGCCGACGGTGTCTTCCAGCGCATCCACACGCTGGCCACCGAAGGCGACGCAGGTGGGCACGTCCTCGGGATCAGTCCCGTTCAGAAGACTCACGGCATACCCGTGACCTACATCCGGAACACAGCAACCAAACCCGAACTCACCTACGCACCGGGGACGGCTCTCGGCCGCAGGATCCGGGCCCGCGACGGCAACTGCCGCATCCCCAACTGCCAGTCCCGGCGCGGCTCTGCGACATCGACCACACGACGCCGTTCGACCACGACCACCCCGAGAACGGTGGTCTCACCGTCG
This sequence comes from Rhodococcus sp. P3_B8, assembly GCF_056402775.1. Taxonomy (NCBI): domain Bacteria; kingdom Bacillati; phylum Actinomycetota; class Actinomycetes; order Mycobacteriales; family Nocardiaceae; genus Rhodococcus; species Rhodococcus sp. P3_B8. The sequence continues at coordinate 12,720 of NZ_JBFUGT010000143.1, read as the reverse complement.
AGTCGAATCTCGCGTGCCTGTGCCGACGCCACCACCGGCTGAAAACCGACGGCTCCTGGACCGTCCGCCAGACCGGGGCAGGGAACCTCGAATGGACCACACCGCGCGGCGACATCATCCGAACCGAACCCGAAGGGGCAGCAATCGAACTCACCCACAACCACATCCGCGGGGTACAGCGCTCCTGTGCCCTCCGACTGCTCACCGAGCGCTCCCACGACCAGCAGGACGCGAAATACTTGAACGAACTGCACGGGAGACGAGCCACACACCACCACGCACCGGCACCACCACCCGACGGCGGCGGCACCGGTGCGTGAGAGCGTGCGATCAGTGGGCGGCGACGGCGGCGGTGCTGCCCGCAGCGGACGCGTCGGGCCTGCCTGCGCCGAGCCGGTCCTCCAACTCTTCGAGGCTGCGCCCCTTGGTTTCCGGGACGAAGCGGTACACGAAGTACACCGATACCAGGTTGACGAGGACGAACAGGCCGAACGTTCCGGTGGACCCGAGGACGGAGTTCAGGATCGGGAAGACGAACGAGATCAAGGCGTTCGTCGTCCAGAGCACGAAGACCGCGATGCCCATGGCGAACCCGCGGATGGCCATCGGGAAGATCTCCGAGAGCAGCAACCACACGCAGGTTCCGATGAAGCACTGCACGAAGGCGACGAACACCATCATCGCGGCGAGGATGATGTAGCTGCGACCCGTGGATGAGGGCAGCAGGAACACCAGCGACAACGCGGCCTGCGAGGATGCCACACCAATGAAGCCGGTCAGCAGCATCGTGCGACGATTCACGTAGCCCAGCAGGATGATTCCGAGAATTGTCATGACCACCGACGTGACACCGACCGCGATGGTGGCCACCAGGGACGCGCTCACACCCAACCCGCTCTGTTCCAGGATCGTCGGGGCGTAGTAGTTGACCGTGTTGATGCCCGTCGCCTGCTGCACAATGGCCAGACCGCAGCCGATCCAGAGGATCCGGCGCATCCACGGGTAGTCGCGCAGATAGTGGACGGCGCCACTGACCTTCGAGTTCCGGTCGCGGGCGGCATGGAGGCTGATGCTGGCGTACTCGACTGCGGCGTCCGACTCGCTGCGGCTCAACTCGAGGGTGCTGCGCGTCTCGGCGAGCCGGCCCTTCGACGCGTACCAGCGCGGTGAATCCGGGAGCACGAGCATGCCGAGCATCAGTAGAACTGCGGGCACCGAGGCGATGGCCAGCATGTACCGCCACACCGTCGGATCCTCGATGAGGTGATCGAGTAGCGCGTTGATCGAGAAGGCGAGCATCTGACCGGTGACGATCATCAGTTCGTTGATGGTCACCATCCGCCCGCGACGCTCGACCGGCGCCATCTCGGCCAGGTAGAGCGGGCAGGTGACGGCGGCGGCGCCCACACCGAGACCGAGGACGATCCGCGCCAGCACCATGATCTCCACGTTGGGGGCCATCGCACACCCGAGGGCGCCGACGAGAAACAGACCCGCACAGACGAGGAGCGTGCGCTTGCGGCCGAGAGCGTCCGACAGCCGGCCTCCGAGCAGCGCACCGACGGCGGCACCCGGGAAGAGCAGCGAGCTCACGACGGTGGCTTCGCCGACGGCACTGAGGTTCAGCTCGTCCTTCATGTAGAGCAGCGCACCGGAGATCACACCGGTGTCGTAGCCGAACAGCAGGCCGCCGAGCGTGGAGATGACGGTGAGCTTGGTCAGGAAGCGTTTGTGACTGCGCTCGTTGCGCGCAGCGCCGCCGCTTCCGCGGGCACTGGCAGCCGAGTGGGTTGTCGACATCAGGTGTTGGCCTTTCTGGGGAATGCTCACGCATCGCGACACGGAAGATCAGTTCACGTGTCGATACCGCCCGAGTGCGCTCGGCTCGATGCAGCCGAAGGGGCGTAGTTTGCTGAACTGAAGCGCTTCACTAACGCGCTTCAGTTATCTACTATGATGTGAATCACAGAGGGTGTCAAGGGCAGAGATCGGGCTGCGTGAGAATGCGCCCCCTGACGACGCAACCGAGGGAGATCGAGATGCTCGACGATCGAGCCGCCGCGCACGACGGTGCGGAGCGGCTACCGGCCGCCCTGCACCGACGCCCCACGATGGCCGATGTCGCGACGCGGGCCGGGGTGTCGCGCACCCTGGTGTCACTGATCTTCAGCAACAAGCCCGGAGCGTCCGACGAAACCCGGGATCGCGTCCTCCAGGCTGCAGACGACCTCGGTTATCGGCTCGACCGGGCCGCCCGCATGCTCGCGCGCGGCCGCAGCCGCACCCTCGGCGTGCTCATCGACGTCCACCAGACGTTCCAGGCCGACCTGATCGGAACCGTCTACGCGGAGGCGGAGGCCGCCGGATACGAAGTCCTGCTCTCCGCCAGCGCACCCACCCGAGACGAACACAAGGCGATCGAAGCCCTCCTCAGCCACCGGTGCGAGGGCCTGATCCTGCTCGGCCCGCTCTCCGAGGTGGCGTATCTGCGCACACTCGCGGACCGTGCCGTCGTCACCGTCGTCGGCCGCGCACTCCCTCACACCGCCGTCGACACCGTGCGGACAGCGGACGCCAAGGGCATCCGGCAGTCCGTCGACCACCTGGTCGAACTCGGGCATCGCGAGATCGTGCACGTCGACGGCGGCGCGGACCCGGGCTCACCCGAACGGCGTCGCGCGTACCTCGCGGCGATGCGCAGGCACGACCTCTCCGACCACATTCGCGTCATTCCCGGCCAGCACACCGAGGACGCAGGCATCGCCGCCGCGAACACCCTGCTGGCCGAGGACCGCCTGCCGACCGCCGTGCTCGCCGGCAACGACCGCTGCGCCATCGGTCTCATGGACGTGTTCACCCGCGCTCACGTCGACGTGCCGGGAGACATCTCGATCGTCGGGTACGACGACAGCCACCTTGCCCAGTTGTCCCGGATCGACCTCACCACCGTGCGGCAGGACACGGAGGGCTTGGCGCGGCACGCCGTGCAGTTCGCCATCGGCCGGCTCGAGAACGACGACCTCGACCCGCAGGATTTCGTGATCGACCCCCACCTGGTGGTGCGCGGCACGACCGGTCCGGCCCGGTCGTAGCCGCGCCCCGCCGGCACGATTCAGCGCAGAGGCGACGGCCTCACCGCGTGATGCTCCTCAGGTATTCGACGCTCTTGACCACGTCGCGCACGGGACCTTCGTCCTCCGGCTCCGACGCGAGAATGGTGTCCTGTTCGAGGACGTACCAGCCGTCGTAGCCCTGATTCTGCAGCCGCTCGACCACCCCGGCGATATCCACGTCCCCGGTGCCCAGTGGCGTGTACATCCCCTGCGCGACAGCCTCGGTGTAGGTGAGYTCGCCCACCCGGACCCGCGCGAGAAGCGCCGCATCGACATCCTTCAGGTGCGCGTGGGCGATTCGTTCGGGGGCCCTGGTGACGAGGTCGAGGGGGTCGGTGCCGCCGATCAGCAGGTGCCYGGTATCCAGGCACAGCGGAATCGACGAGCCGTCCAGGATGCGGTCCACCTCGGCACGGTTCTCGATCATCGTCCCCACGTGGGGGTGAATGACCGCCCGGAGCCCGCGGTCGGCAGCGGCCGACGACAGGCGGTCGAGGTTGCGCAACAACGTCTTCCATCCCGAGTCGTCGAGTTCCGGTCGCGAATCGTAACCGACGGCTCCCGTCACCGCCGCCAGGACCATCACCTCCGACCCCGACGCGACGAGTGACTCGATCGCCCCGCCGACCGCAGCGACCGCGTCATGATCCGGATCGTGGAGCAGCACCGGAACGAATCCCCCGACCGCAGTCAGGTCGTACCGGGCGAGAGTGTCCGTAAGCTCGCGCGGATCCGAGGGGAGGAATCCGTCCGGACCCAGTTCGGTGGCAGCCAGGCCGGCGTCACGCATCTCGGCGAGCACCCGGCCGGGGCCGAGCTGGTGACCCCAGCCCTCCACCTCACACACTCCCCACGAAATGGGCGCACCTGCAAGTCGAATCGTCATCGTCCTCTTTCATCCCATCGCACCGGTCGGTGCTGTTGTAGTGACAATGTGGCCGCGTCGGGAATCCCGCTCACGGCTGTCGCCGTGCGGTCTGCGCGGACAGACGTTCTGCGAGCACCACTGGATCGACGCTCTCCCGCAACGCTTCCCACACCGTGTCCACCTGAGTGGCCGGCGCGAGACTGTGCACCGGTTGATCGTGGTCGAGATTGGTGGGGAACGGGTAACACTCGGCCGTCGCGACGACGGCATTGCGGAGGGTGCGCTCACTCGCCCCGGCACTCTGCAGTGCCAGCAGGGCGGGGTACACGGCGTTCGCCATGGCCTCCCGGTCCAGCACCTCCATCGCCCTGCCGAACGGCGACGAGACCTGCAGCAGATTGGCCATCCGCCGGAGCGCGTCCGAACGGTTGTGGCCTGCGCCGTGGTAGAGCGCCGGGTTGAAGAACACCGCGTCGCCCTTCCTCAGCGGCAGCTGAACATGACTGGCGCGGAAGAACTCGACGAACTCCGGCCGGGAGAACGCCAGGTAGCCCGCCTCGAACAGTTGCGAGTACGGCAGGTACAGGGTGGGACCGCTCTCGACGGGCATGTCGCAGTGCGCCACCGCCCCTTGCAGTGTCAGCGTGGCCGACATCCGGTGCAGGTGCGCCGGATACTCGGCCAGTTCGTGCCGGGGCACGATGCCCAGGTGGTAGTCGCGATGCGGCACCTGCGCGGCGCCGCCGGGGTTGACCACGTTGACCTGCGACGTCACCTGATACAGCGGGCCCAGCCAGCTCTGGCAGATCAGCGCGAGGATGTCGTTGGCGTAGTACTCGGCGAACACATCGGGGGCGCCGAAAGCCAGCTTCTGCGCGGCGTTCCAGATGCGGTCGTTGGCGCCCGCCTTGCCGAAGTGGTCACCCACCACACCACCCGACGCGTGTTGCTGCGCGATGAGGAGGTCGAACTGTTCCGTGGCGCGATCCAGTACGCCGAGATCACTGAAGGCATTCTGGAACACCACGATTCCGGGACCGTCCGTGAGCGCGCGCCCGAGTTCGGTCTGCACGGCGCGGCGGGACTGCGCGTCGTCGAGGTGGGGCTTCAGCACGTCACTGCGGTACAGCAGGACGTTCTGCTCCACGGAGTGAGCGAACGGGTAGTCGGCCAGGTTCGTCGAGCGATCCACGGAGACGCGAAACGCGTCGAGGTCGCAGTCGGAGTCGCGGATCCACTCACGCCGGCCGGTCGGCGGAGGAGTCGTGATGGTCATGGAGATAGTCTTGCTGTGATGTGATCGGCAAACAACAGCAGAAATCCATCATTTTCACCTCAGGAGGCGGCCGTGAAGCACCGCTACAAGGTCCGTGAGATCGCCCAGCAGTCGGGGTTGAGCGAGGCCACCGTCGACCGCGTGCTCCACGAACGCCCCGGCGTACGGGAATCGACGAGAGCGGAAGTGCAGCAAGCGATCCGCGATCTCGACAAACAACGCACCCAGTTGAAGCTGAGTGGACGCAAGTTCCTCGTCGACGTCGTCATGCAGTCCCCCGAACGCTTCACCACCGCGTTCCGCGCGGCCGTGGAAGCGGAACTGCCCGCTCTCGCCCCCGCCGTCGTGCGATCGCGGTTCCATTTCCGGGAAACCGGCTCGACACCGGCGATGGTCGAGACCCTCGGTCGGATCGGGGCCCGCGGCACACAGGGCGTGATCGTGAAGGCGCCCGACTCCATCGAGGTCGTCGAGGCCATCGACCGGCTCACCGCGGCGGGGATACCGGTGGTCACCTATGCCACCGACGTTCCGGGCAGCTCGCGGGCCGGCTACGTCGGGATCGACAACCGGGCCGCGGGGGCGACTGCCGCGTACCTCGTCGACCAGTGGCTCGGCGACCTGTCGTCCTCCGTCCTGATCACGCTGAGCAGCAATGCCTTCCGTGGCGAGGAGGAACGGGAGATGGGGTTCCGCGCCGCACTGCGAAGTTTCGGCATCGACCGTGCGGTGATCGACATCGCGGAGAGCGACGGACTCGACGCGACCATCGAGAGCCTGGTGCTCCGGGCGCTCGAGCAGAACCCGGACATCGCGGCCGTCTACTCGATCGGCGGCGGCAACGTGGCCACGGCCCGCGCATTCGAACGCACCGGCCGCACCTGTCGCGTGTTCATCGCCCACGACCTCGACGAGGACAACACGCGGCTGTTGCGGGCCGGCACGCTCTCCGCCGTGTTGCACCACGATCTCCGGGCCGATGCCCATCTGGCGTGCCGCATGTTGCTGCAGGCCCGGGGCGCGCTCGGCGGTGTCGCGACCGCCGCCTCACCCATCCGGGTGGTCACCCCGTACAACCAGCCCTGACGGCGTGGATCAGCGCCTAGCCCTGCCCCTGGGGGACGGGCACGCCGCGGGACTGGAACCAGCCCGCCGGATCCATCTTGGTTCCGTTGACCGCCCACACCTCGTAGTGCAGGTGCGGTCCGGTCGACTGACCCCGGTTGCCCATGGTGGCGATCTGGTCGCCGGCCCGGACCTGCTGCCCGACCGACACCAATGACTGGTCGATGTGGCCGTACACGCCGGTGGTGCCGTCGTCCTGCTGGATGCGGACCCACAATCCGAATCCCGACGCCGGACCGGTCTCGATCACAGTGCCGTTGGTGACGGCCTTGATCGGGGTGCCGATGGAGTTGGCGATGTCGATGCCGTTGTGGTTTGTGCCCCACCGCGGACCGAAGCCCGAGGTGAAGGTGCCGTCGGCCGGGACCAGCACAGCGGGTCGACGTGCCGCTTCCGCGGCCGCAGCCGCGCGTGCAGCCTGTTCTGCGGCCTCGCGAGCCAGCCGCTCGACCTCGGCCTTCTCGAACGCGAGCCGCTCGACCTCACGCTGGGCGGCGCGCTGGAGTTGCTCGGCGTAGTCGACGGGCACTGGGCGCGTGACCTGCAGGAACTGGGGCGGTGTCGAGAGAGACACGCCTGTCTCGGTCGACGCCTGCGCTACCTCACCGGTGGCCGCGGAGGCGATCCCCCCGGATGCGAGCAGTGCAGCGGCCGCCAGCGAGGTCGCGACCAGCCGTCTACGGGAGGTCGTTGTCGAACGGAGGCGCCGGGTGCGCCGGGCGTGCGGGACGGTGTTCGGGTGTAGAGCCAAAACCACATTCCTCTGTCGAGTTCGTGATCGATAACGAAACGGTCACGGTTTCGACACAGGTTAGTACGGATCGGGCCAAATCCTGCGCGTCGCATTGACGAATGTGCGGCGATCTCGCGTCCCGAACCGGATTTTCCGGTCTCATCAGTCACATGCACCCCGTGAGCGCACATCGACGACAGTGGTCACGCACGAGAAGTGTCAGAAGTCACGGAGCCCGCGGTCGTGACCGCGGGCTCCGTGACCTTCGAATCGACCACTCAGCCGGCGGCCCGCAACTGGGCCGCCAAACGCATCGCGGAGTTCGCGTCCCCGTAACCCTCGTAGCCGCCGACGCGTTGCACCACCTCGAAGAACAGATCGGCGCCCACCGTCTGGGTGAACAGGTGGAAGAACTCGCCATGGGCATCGGCGTCGTACATGATGCCCGACCCACTCATCCGGTCCAGGAGCTCGCGGGAGAGTCCGAAGCGGGCCTCGAGATCGTCGTAGTAGTTCGGCGAGATCACGAGGGGCTCGAAACCGTTGGACTGCATGGTCGCGGCGGCGGTGAAAATGTCCGTGCACGAGAACGCGACGTGGCTGATGCCGCCGCGCCGGGCCGCGGCGATGTGGGAGTTGCCCGACACCGCACCCGGAACCATGTTCAGGGAGATGCGCAGCGGACGGTCGATGCCGTCGGCACCCGTCTGATCCATCGTCAGGGCCTGACTGCGCATCATGCCGACCGCGTCGGTGACGTCGAGGCCCTCGTGCGGCGCCATCGCGAACACCGAACGGAGCAGCAGCATGATGCCGTCCCAGTTGTCGGACGGCACGGCGAGCGCCACGTGATCGACCCCGGTGAACACGGGCACCTCGTCCTGCCAGCGCGACTCCGTCGGATACAGATCGAACGCCGACTGCCACGAGGCGGCACTGCCCGGGCCGCGCAGATCCAGCGACGTCGCATCGGTGATCTTCAGACGCACCACATCCGATTCGGGGGCCGTGTCCACACCGGGCAACAGGACCTCGTGCACCGGGACCTCGAGCGCCGCGGCGCGCTCACCCCACGCGTCGGGATCGCTCGACCGGATACCGATCTGGGTGAGCACCGGCAGGTGCGCCGGCAGACCCGGAGCGGTCCACACGGTGCCCGCGGTCGCGTCGACCACGATGGTCATCCGGCCGTGCCGCCACAGCTGGAGGTCGTGACTGCGGTGGCGGCCCACCAGACGGAATCCGATGTGCTGCAGCGCCTGCCGAAGGTCGGAATCCTTGCCGGGACCGGCCGCGAGCCGGAGCGACACGATGCCTTCGAGGGGTGCGCGCGGCGGCGGCTCGAACAGGGCCAGACCGCGACCGGTGTCCTCACCGTGCTCGGCCTGCACGCGTGCGACCTCCTCCTGGAGGTACAGCAGCGAGCGGTGAGCGTCGGCGGCCRTGCGGCCCGTGGACGACTGCCGGAACGTGTCGTTGAAGATCTCGAGCGACCACGGTCCGGTGTATCCGGCGGCCTGGACGTGCGCGCCGAACGTCGCGAGATCGAAGTTTCCCTGCCCCGGGAAGTTCCGGTGGTGCCGGCTCCACTGCAGGATGTCCATCGACATGCGGGGCGCGTCGGCGAGCTGGAGGAAGAAGATCTTCTCCCCCGGGATGTCACGGATGCCGGACGGGTCGTCGCCGCGGGAGAGGATGTGGAAGCTGTCGAGGCAGGTGCCGAGGGCCGGATGATCCGCGTCCTGCACGATCTTCCACGCGTGCCGGTACGTATTGACGTGCGTGCCCCAGGCCAGCGCCTCGTAGGCGATGCGGAGCCTCCGGCTGTGTGCCCGCTCGGCGAGGGTATGGRGTTGCTCGGTCAGGCGGGCGTCGTCCCGCACCGCCTCGGGCAACGGCGAGGAGCACACCAGTAGGGTGTCACAGCCGAGCTGCTCCATGATGTCGAACTTGCGCTCGGCTCGGATCAGGTTGCGAGCGAACGTCGTGTCGTCCACGGAGTCCAGATCGCGGAACGGCTGATACAGATCGAGGGTGAGTCCGAGATCCGCTGCGCGGGAAGCCAGCTCACGCGGCGACCACGGCGAGCTCACGAAATCGGGTTCGAACACCTCGAATCCGTCGAACCCGGCTGCCGCGATCGCGGTGACCTTCTCCTCCAGCGATCCGCTCAGGGATACCGTGGCAACGCTCGTACGAACCTGTCGTCCCATGTGGCGTCAGCCCTTGTTGCAGATGAAGTCGACGGCCAGCGCATAGCCGAGAATGCCGAGTCCGGCGATCACACCGGTCGCGACTCCGGACACGTACGAGTGGTGCCGGAATTCCTCGCGGGCGTGCACGTTGCTGATGTGCACCTCGACGAGCGGCACCTCGAGCGTCACCAGGGCGTCGCGCAACGCCACCGACGTGTGCGTGAAACCGCCGGGGTTGATCACGACGCCCGACGCCGTGGTCCGGGCCTCGTGCACCCAGTCGATCAGATGGCCCTCGTGGTTGGACTGCCGCGCGACGATCTCACGTCCGGCTTTCGCAGCGGCCGTGCGGCACAACTCGACCACGTCGTCGAGCGTCTCCCGCCCGTACACCTCGGGTTGCCGTTGCCCCAGCAGGTTCAGGTTGGGGCCGTTGAGAACAAAGATCGGTCCGGGAGCGGTCATCGCGCGCTTTACCTCCATTTGTACGAACTAGTGAGTTAGTTCGCACCCAGGATACAGCGCGCTCCCGCCTAGGCGGACTTGTCTCGGCGTTCTCCCCGCTCCGGCTTCCGCGGAACGATGGTCGGAAGCACGTTGTCGTTGACCGTCTCGGCGCTGACCACGACCTTCTCGACGTCGTCACGGCTCGGGATGTCGTACATGACCGGCAGCAGGACTTCCTCCATGATCGCGCGCAGTCCACGAGCACCGGTTCCGCGGAGGATCGCCTGGTCGGCGATGGCCTCGAGCGCGTCCGTGGTGAACTCCAACTCCACGCCGTCCATGTCGAACAACCGGTTGTACTGCTTGACCAGCGCGTTCTTCGGCTCGGACAGGATCTGGACGAGCGATTCCTTGTCGAGGTTCGTCACCGACGCCACCACGGGAAGACGACCGATGAACTCCGGGATGAGCCCGAACTTGATCAGGTCTTCCGGCATGACCTCCGCGAAGTGGTCCTGSGTGTCGATCTCCGCCTTGGACCGCACCTCCGCACCGAAACCGATGCCGCGCTTGCCCACGCGATCGGACACGATCCGCTCGAGGCCGGCGAACGCCCCCGCCACGATGAACAGGACGTTCGTCGTGTCGATCTGGATGAACTCCTGATGCGGGTGCTTGCGACCGCCCTGCGGCGGCACGCTGGCCTGCGTGCCCTCGAGGATCTTCAGCAAAGCCTGCTGCACACCCTCGCCGGACACGTCCCGCGTGATCGACGGGTTCTCGCTCTTGCGGGCGATCTTGTCGACCTCGTCGATGTAGATGATGCCGGTCTCGGCGCGCTTGACGTCGTAGTCGGCGGCCTGGATCAGCTTGAGGAGAATGTTCTCGACGTCCTCACCGACGTAGCCGGCTTCGGTGAGCGCCGTCGCATCGGCGATCGCGAACGGTACGTTGAGCATCTTCGCCAGCGTCTGAGCCAGATACGTTTTGCCGCAGCCCGTGGGACCGAGCATGAGAATGTTCGACTTCGCCAGCTCGACCGTCTCGCCGCGCGCATCACGACCCTTGTCGCCGGCCTGGATGCGCTTGTAGTGGTTGTAGACCGCAACGGCGAGAGTCCGCTTGGCGGCATCCTGGCCGATCACGTAGTTCTCGAGGAAGTCGCGGATCTCGGCCGGCTTCGGCAGCTCGTCGAGCTTCACCTCGCTGGACTCGGCCAGCTCCTCTTCGATGATCTCGTTGCACAGGTCGATGCACTCGTCGCAGATGTACACCCCAGGCCCAGCAATGAGCTTCTTGACCTGCTTCTGGCTCTTACCGCAGAAAGAGCACTTGAGCAGATCCCCGCCGTCACCGATGCGTGCCATCTCGTCAGGTCCCTACTTCCTTCGTCTACGTGCAACCATCGAACCGATCCCACGCCGTGCGCGCACCGACCGAAAACGAAAGCCCGTTATGTGACCGTACCCGCAGATCGCGAGCGAGGTCGACTGGTTGTCGGTGATTCGCGCACCGATCTTCCGGGAAAGCCAGCCTTGCCGATCCCGCACCCGGCTCGCGGCAACCGCGCCGTCACGGCGTGTCGCCCGAGCCGGGGCGGCAGGAAATCACTTCTGGGCGCTGAGTTTGCGGTACTCGAGCACGTCGTCGATGATTCCGTATTCCTTGGCCTCGGCGGCCGTGAGGATCTTGTCGCGGTCGGTGTCCTTGCGGATCACGTCGGCGTCCTTGCCGGTGTGCTTCGCGAGGGTGGTCTCCATCAGGCGACGCATCCGCTCGATCTCGGCGGCCTGGATCTCGAGGTCGGAGACCTGACCCTGGATGCCGCCGGTGGCGGGCTGGTGGATGAGGACACGAGCGTTCGGCAGGGCGAGACGCTTGCCGGGGCTACCGGCCGCCAGCAGCACCGCGGCAGCCGAGGCCGCCTGGCCGAGGCACACCGTCGTGATGTCGGCGCGCACGTACTGCATGGTGTCGTAGATCGCCATCAGCGAGGTGAACGAGCCACCCGGCGAGTTGATGTACATGGTGATGTCGCGATCGGGGTCCAGCGACTCGAGAACGAGAAGCTGAGCCATCACGTCGTTGGCCGACGCATCGTCCACCTGCACGCCGAGGAAGATGATGCGCTCCTCGAACAGCTTGTTGTACGGGTTGGACTCCTTGACGCCGTAGCTCGAGTGCTCGATGAAGGACGGCAGGATGTAACGCGACTGGGGGCCTGCGGGCGCCTGGCCTCCCAGGCTGCGGGGATCGAACAGGTTGGTCATCAGTTCTCCAAGGGATGTGTGGGAGCGGTCAGTGAGGAAGCCGGGCTGCTACTGCCCGGTCCCGCCCGCCTGCGCCGCGCGGGAGACGACGTGGTCGACGAAACCGTATTCGAGTGCCTGCTTCGCGGTGAACCAGCGGTCACGATCCGAATCGGCGGTGATCTGCTCGACCGTCTGACCGGTGTGCTCGGCGATCAGCTCGGCCATTTCGCGCTTGGTGTGCGCGAACTGCTCGGCCATGATCGCGATGTCACTGGCGGTACCACCGATTCCGGCGGACGGCTGGTGCATCATGATCCGCGCGTGCGGGAGGGCGTAGCGCTTGCCCTTGGCCCCGGCGGAGAGCAGGAACTGGCCCATCGACGCGGCCAGACCCATTCCGAACGTCGCGACGTCGCACTCGGCGAACTGCATCGTGTCGAAGATCGCCATACCGGCGCTGACCGACCCGCCGGGCGAGTTGATGTAGAGGGAGATGTCCCGGCTGGGATCCTCTGCCGACAGCAGCAGGATCTGAGCGCACAGCTTGTTCGCGATGTCGTCGTCGACCTGGGTACCGAGGAAGATGATGCGCTCGCGCAGCAGGCGTTCGTACACCGAGTCGCTGAGGTTCAACCCAGCGGTGGCTGAAGTCATGGCGGGACTCTGCAAAGTCTCCAGGTGATTGGAAGTCACGGTACCTGCCTACCTGCC
>NZ_JBFUGT010000142.1:0-16130 GCF_056402775.1 Rhodococcus sp. P3_B8 | reverse complement strand
CTGCTGTTCCACGCCCAGTTCTCGGACGCCTCGGTCGACCCGTACCTGGTGCAGCTGGCGCTGAAACTGCGCGGAAACATCGACCCGGACCGGATCCGCCGGGCCGGACAGGCCCTGCTGGACCGGCACCCCAACCTGCGGGCCGCGTTCGTCCACGACAGCGCGGGCGCCTCCGCTCAGATCATCCAGCAGCACGTGGAACTGCCGTGGTCGGAGTTCGACCTCTCGGCACTCGACCCCGACGAGACCACCCGCGAATACGACCGGATCGTGGCACGGGACCGGTCGGTGAAGTTCGACATGGCGAACGCGCCGCTGCTGCGGCTGGCCCTCGTCCGGCTCACCGAGGAAGACTACCGGCTGATCCTGACCAACCACCACATCCTGCTCGACGGCTGGTCGACTCCGCTGGTCATCCGTGACCTGCTGACGCTGTACGCGTTGGACGCCGACGGCAGCCTGCTGCCCCGGGTCCACTCCTACCGCGACTACCTGTCGTGGATGAAGCGCCACGACACCACGGACTCCCTCGACGCCTGGCGCACCGCGCTCGACGGGGTCGAGGAGCCGACCCTCCTTGCCCCGCTGGAGCGGGGTGAGGCGCACTCCGTCGTCGCGGAGGAGACCGCCTTCACACTGTCGGTGGAGCAGACCACCCGGTTGCGGGACCTGAGCCGGGAACGCGGGCTCACCCTCAACACCGTCGTCCAGACGGCGTGGGGAATCGTGCTGGGCGGCTTGATCGGCCGCTCCGACGTGGTGTTCGGCGGTACGGTCTCGGGCCGGCCGCCGCAGATCGCGGGCATCGAATCGATGGTGGGTCTGTTCATCAACACCCTGCCGGTGCGGGTGACCCTCGACCCGTGGGAGTCGCTGGGCGAGCTGCTCGAACGTGTGCAGAGCGAACAGGCCGCACTGCTCGATCACCACTACCTGGGTCTGACCGACATCCAGTCGGCGGTCGGCGGCGGCGGTGCCTTCGACACGCTGACCGTGTTCGAGTCGTACCCGGTCGACGAGGCGGGGTTGACGGAACAGACCGACATCGCCGGGATGTTCGTCACCGGCATCGACGGCAAAGACTCCGCGCACTACCCGCTCGCCGTCGTCGCCTCCGGGGACGCGCGGCTGAACTTCAAGTTCGAGTACCTCCCCGAGGTCTTCGAGGAAAGCGCGGTCGACGAGATCGCGGACCGGCTGCAGCGGGTGCTCGACGCCCTCGCCGACCGACCCGAGATTCCGCTTGCCCACATGCAACTGCTCACCGAGGCCGAACTCGCCGAGTTCGCGCCGGTGCGCGGCCGTCCCGGGTTCTCCGTCCGGACGCTGCCGCAGATCTTCGAGGACGCGGCCGCCCTGGATCCGAACCGCACGGCGCTGACGTTCGAGGGCCGCAACGTGTCCTACCGGGAGCTCAACGAACGCTCCAACCAGCTCGCGCGGGTGCTCATCTCCCGCGGCGCCGGCCCGGAGACGTTCGTGGCGCTCGGCATTCCCCGATCGATCGAGTCGGTCCTCGCCGTGTGGGCGGTGGCCAAGACGGGTGCCGCATTCGTCCCCGTCGACCCGAACTACCCGATGGACCGCATCGAGCACATGCTCACCGATTCGGGTGCCACCATCGGATTGACCATGGCCGCGTACGAGAAGGCGCTGCCCGACTCGGTGCCGTGGCTGCAGCTCGACTCGCCCAAATTCGAAAAGGCCTGCCAGTCGAAACCGGCTCTGCCGGTGGCCGATTCGGATCGGCGGTCGCCGATAAGCCTCGACAACGCCGCCTACATCGTCTACACCTCCGGTTCGACGGGGAAGCCGAAGGGCGTCGTGGTCACCCACGAGGGCCTCGACAACTTCGCCGAGGACCAGCGGCAGCGTTTCGCCGCCGCGCAGACGTCCCGCACCCTGCACTTCTCGACGCCCAGCTTCGACGGGTCGGTGTTCGAGTACCTGCAGGCCTTCGGGGTCGGCGCCACGATGGTGATCGCCCCGCCGACGGTGTACGGCGGAGCGGAACTGGCCGAACTGATCAGGTCCGAACACGTCACCCACGCGTTCGTCACCACCGCGGCGCTGTCCACGGTCGACCCGACGGGGCTCGACGAATTCCAGCACGTCGTGTTCGGCGGCGAGGSGTGCCCGCCGGAACTGGTGACCCGCTGGGCGCCCGGCCGGCAACTGTCCAACGCGTACGGACCCACCGAGACCACGGTGATGGCGAACATCAGCGACCCGATGACGGTGGGCGACCCCATCACCCTCGGCGGCCCGATCCGCGGAGTCGGTGAGCTCGTGCTGGATTCACGTCTCCAGCCGGTGCCCGTCGGGGTGCCCGGCGAGCTGTACATCACCGGTGCCGGTCTCGCCCGCGGCTACCACCGGCGCCCGGAACTGAGCAGCCAGCGGTTCGTCGCCAACCCGTTCGGGGAGGCGGGGGAGCGGATGTACCGCACCGGCGACATCGTCCGGTGGCGCGCCGACCACACCGTCGAGTACGTGGGCCGCAGCGACTTCCAGGTGAAGATCCGCGGTTTCCGCATCGAACTCGGCGAGATCGACAACGAGATCGCCACGTTCCCCGGGGTCAGCTTCGCCGCGACCCTCGGTGTTCCCGGCCCGTCCGGTGACACGGTGCTGGTGACCTACCTGCTGCCCAACACGGCCGGCGGCGTCGATCCGGCCGAACTCACCGCGCACCTGTCGACCCGGCTCCCCGCGCACATGGTGCCGACGAGCGTCATGTTCCTGGACGAGATCCCGTTGACCCCGGTGGGCAAACTGGACCGGTCGGCGCTGCCCGCCCCCGAGTTCCACGTCACCACCACCGAGTTCCAGCCGCCGACCAACGACCTCGAACGCAAGATCGTGGACATCTTCGCCGATGTCCTCGGTGTCGAACGGATCGGTATCGACGACAACTTCTTCGATCTCGGCGGAAACTCGCTGGTCGCCACCCGTGTCACGGCGCGGTTGCGGGATGCCCTCGACACCGACATCGGTGTGCGTGCCCTGTTCGAGGCCCCCGACGTCCGGTCGCTGGCCGCACGCGTCGCCGACAGTGTGAGCGGCGGCGCCCGCCCGGCCCTCGCGCCGGTCGAACGGCCCGACCGGATTCCGCTGTCGCTGGCGCAGAAGCGGATGTGGTTCCTCAACCAATTCGACACGTCCTCACCGGCCTACAACATTCCGTTGGCCGTCCGGCTGACCGGAACCCTGGACGAGGACGCCCTGCGGCTGGCGATGGCCGACGTCCTCGAACGGCACGAGACGCTGCGCACCGTCTTCCCGACGGTCGACAACGAACCGACCCAGCGGATCCTGCCCGCCGCCGATGCGCAACCGGGCGTCGACACCGTCGCGGTGGCGGCGGAGGACTTGCCGCGGCACATCATGGATCTGGTGTCCCGTGGGTTCGACGTCAGCACCGACGTGCCGGTCCGCGCGGCCCTGTTCCGGATTGCGCCCGACCATCACGTGCTGACGATCGTGGTGCACCACATCAGCGCGGACGGATTCTCCCTGGCGCCGCTCGCCCGCGACGTCATGGTGGCGTACACGTCACGGCTCGGCGGCGACGGCCCGCAGTGGGATCCGCTGCACGTCCAGTACGCCGACTACACGCTGTGGCAGCATGCCGGACTCGGCTCGGAGAACGATCCCGAATCGATGATCAACCAGCAGTTGCGGTTCTGGTCGGAGACGCTGGCCGGGGTGCCGGACGTCATCCAGTTGCCGACCGACCGGCCGCGCCCGATCCAGCAGACGTTCGAGGGTGATCGGGTCGAGTTCGCGATCGACGCCGACCTCCATCAGCGGCTCACGGCACTGGCCCGGGCTAACAACGCCACCATGTTCATGGCCGTCCACGCCGCGCTGGCGGTTCTGCTGTCGAGGCTCGGCAGCACCGACGACGTCGTCATCGGCACCCCCGTCGCCGGGCGCGGTGAAGCCGCACTCGACGACATGGTCGGCATGTTCGTCAACACCCTGGTCCTGCGGAACCGGATCGACCCGGCGTCGACGTTCACCGAACTGGTGCAGCGGATCCGGGAAACGGACCTGGCCGCGTTCCAGCACTCGGATCTGCCGTTCGAGCGCCTCGTCGAGGAGCTCAACCCGACCCGGTCCACGTCGTACTCGCCCCTGTTCCAGGTGGCCCTCGAGTTCCAGAACAACGAGAACCCGACGCTGGAACTGCCGGATCTGCGGGTCGAGAACGTGGACCTCGAAACCAAGGTGGTGAAGGAAGACCTCGAGGTGATCCTCGCCGAGCAGTTCGATCAGGACGGCGCGCCAGCGGGTGTCGCCGGCGGACTCGACTTCGCCGTCTCCCTGTTCGACCGCGGGACCGCACGCTCGATCGCGGACCGGTTCGTCCGGATCCTCGCGGCCGTCACCGCCGACCCGGACCGGCCGATCGGCACCCTCCCGCTGCTCGACGAGGCGGAGATCGAGGAGATGGTCCCGGCGCGCGGCAAGCCCGACGTGCGCCCCGAGGTGTGGCCCGACCTGCTCACGGCCGCCGCGGCACTCGACCCCGATTCGGTGGCGTTGTCCTTCGAGGACCGGCAGGTCACCTACCGCGAACTCGACGAATGGTCCAACCGGCTGGCGCGGGTGCTGTGCGCCCAGGGAGTCGGGCCGGAGACGTTCGTGGCCATCGGAATGCCGCGATCGATCGAGGAAGTCGTGTCGATCTGGTCGGTCGCGAAGTCGGGTGCGGCGTTCGTGCCCGTCGACCCGACTTACCCGCGGGACCGCATCGACTACATGCTGACCGACTGCCGGGCGTCCGTCGGCCTGACCGTCGCCGGCCGTCGCGACAACCTGCCGGACACCGTGTCGTGGCTGGTGCTCGACGACGAGTCCTTCGCCGAGCAGGTCGCGGCCGTCTCCTCGGCGCCGGTCACCGACGCCGACCGCACACGCCCGCTCCATCTGGCCCACCCGGCGTACCTGATCTACACGTCGGGATCGACCGGTAAGCCGAAGGGTGTCATCGTCACTCACCGCGGCATGGCCAACCTCACCGCGGAGGAGCACGAACGGTTCCAGGTCACGCACGAGTCCCGGGTCTCGCATCTGGCGTCCCCGAGCTTCGACGCGTCGATCTTCGAGCTGATGATGGCGTTCGGCGCGTCGGCCCGGGTCGTGATCGTGCCGCCCACCGTCTTCGGTGGCACGGAGCTGGCGGACTTGTTCCGGCGCAACGCGGTGACACACGCGTTCATCACGCCCACCGCGCTGTCGTCCATCGAGGACGTGGGACTCGAATCGCTCCGTGTCCTCGCGGTGGCCGGTGAGGCCTGCCCGCCGGAGCTGGTGGAGATCTGGGGTAAGMACCGCAACATGCACAACGGCTACGGGCCCACGGAGACGACCATCCAGGCGAGCGTCAGCGCCCCGATGCGTCCGGGTGGCGTCGTGAACATCGGCGCCCCCGCGCTGGGATTCGGTTCGCTGGTCCTCGACGAGCGCCTGCAGCCGGTCCCGGTCGGTGTGCCCGGCGAGCTCTACATCACCGGCCCCGGACTGGCACGCGGGTACCACAACCGGTCGGCGCTGACGTCGGAGCGGTTCGTCGCCTGCCCGTTCGGCGAGCCCGGTCGCCGGATGTACCGCACCGGCGACGTGGTGCGCTGGCGCGGCGACCACACCATCGAGTACATCGGCCGCACCGACTTCCAGGTGAAGGTCCGCGGCTTCCGCATCGAACTCGGTGAGATCGACGCYGTCCTCGCCCGCCACCCCGCGGTCGCGTTCGCGGCCACCATCGGTCACACCGGACCGTCCGGCGACACGCTCCTCGCGTCGTACGTGCGGGCGGCCGAGGGACACGATCTCGAGCCGGCGGAGTTGCGTACCCACGCAGCCGACCGCCTGCCCGCGCACATGGTCCCGTCCGCGGTGGTCGTCCTCGATCAGATCCCGATGACCCCGGTCGGCAAACTCGACCGCAAGGCGCTGCCCGCACCCGAGTTCGGCACCACCGGCGCGGCCTTCCGGGCCCCGACGACGGCGACCGAGCACATCATCGTCGAGGCGTTCGCCGAGGTGCTGGGCGTGGACCGGGTCGGCACCGCCGACAGCTTCTTCGACCTCGGCGGCAACTCGATCGTCGCCACCCGGGTGATCACGGTGCTGCAGGAACGCCTCGGACGGCAGATCCCGTTGCAATCCATGTTCCTGGACCCGACCCCCGCCGGTCTCGCACTGCGCGTCGACACCGAGAACGCGGCCGGGTCGCCGGTCGACGAGGCGCTCGGCGTGGTCATCCCGCTGCGGCCGACAGGGGACAAGCCGCCCCTGTTCTGCATCCATCCCGGGATCGGGCTGTCGTGGGGTTACGCGGGTCTCCTGCAGCACCTCTCGCAGGACCGGCCGGCGTTCGGCCTGCAGTTGCCGATCATCAGCGGTGGCCCGAGCTTCGAGTCGATCGAGCAGCTGGCGCACCAGTACGTGCTGGAGATGCGCAAGGTCCAGGCGCACGGGCCCTACCACCTGCTGGGCTGGTCGCTCGGCGGCGTCATCGCCCACGCGATGGCCGTCGAACTGCGGCGGGAAGGGGAGGCGGTCGACACGCTGGCCGTCATGGACAGCTACGTGACCGACGGGACCGACCAGGGCCCGGAGAGCCTCACCGTGTCCGAGTTGCTCCACGGCCTCGGGCTGGACCTCGAGTCCGTCTCCGAGGAGGAACTCACCTACGAGCGGGCAGTCGAGTTGCTGGACGACGCGTTCGGGCAGAAGACGGGACTGACCCCGAAGCACCTGGAGCGGATCAGCGCCGGATTCACGAACTCCTCGCGGATCATGAACAACTTCCGCCCGCAGGTGTTCGACGGGGATCTGCTGTTCTTCACGGCCGCCGGATCGGCGTCGACGGAACAGCATTCGCCGGACGAGTGGCGGAGTTCCGTCACCGGAGGCATCCGGGAAGTGAAGATCGAGTGCGAGCACAATCAGATGATCGAACCCGAGGTCCTGGCCGTGGTGGGGCCGGTCCTCGAGGATTATCTGAGCGCGCATTGACCCGATTTCGTTGCGTCGGGCCCGCCCTCCATTGCAGTGGCGTAACGGGCGGGCCCGAATACCGATATCTCCTGCGAACTCGGTAACAATCGATCTACGCAAACTAGGAGGCGGCATGAAGCGCTCACGTATCTCGAGCCTCACCGCGGGTGCACTGTGTGCCGCATTCGTCGCCTGCGCCACCGTCGCGAACGTCGGAGTCGCGGCTGCTGTGCCGATCTATCCCGCATCCGACCCCGATCCCTTCTACCTGCAGCCGCAGGGTCTGGCGGATACGGCGGTCGGCGAGCCGCTCGTGGTCCGGCCGATGCCGCCGTTGCTCGCCTTCCCCGACACCGACGTCTGGCAGGTGAAGTACCGCACCACCAACTCGGAGGACCACCCGATCTCGTCGGTCACCACCGTGCTGGTTCCCCGCACCCGGGCGGTGAACGGGCCGCTGCTGTCGTATCAGCACATCATCAACGCGCTCGGACCGCGGTGCGCGCCGTCGCGGACCCTGTATTCGAACGATCCCGACCTCCAGATCAAGGAGGCGCCGGCACTGAACCTCGCACTGCAACGCGGCTGGACGGTCGCGCTTCCCGACCACCTCGGCCCGAACAGTGCGTACGGTGCCGCACGACTCGGCGGAACCATTACCCTGGACGGCATCCGCGCGGTTCAGCGGGTGCCCGAACTCGCCGTGGCGGAGAGCCCGGTCGCGCTGGCCGGGTACTCCGGTGGCGGCATGGCGTCGGCGTGGGCTGCGGCGCTCGCCCCCACGTACGCGCCGGAACTGAACATCGTCGGTGTCGCCGAGGGCGGTGTGCCCATGAACATCGGCAAGATGGCCAACGGCCTCGGCATGCAACCGCACCCGGCGTTCGGCCTCGCGATGGCGGCGGCACTCGGACTCGAGCGTGAGTACCCGGACCGCCTTCCGATCAGCGAGCAACTCAACGATCGCGGCCTGGCGATGCGCGACGAGATGGTCAACGCGTGCACCAACGGCATCCTCGCGGCAGGCGCAGGGCGCAGCGCGACGGAGGTCGCCAGGACCACCGACCTCATGAGCAGCCCGCAGGCCTGGGAGGTGCTGAACGAGAACAGTGTCGAGCTGTATCCGGGGGTTCCGACCGCGCCGATCTTCGAATGGCACAGCCCGACAGACGTACTCATTCCGGTCGACTCGATCGAGGCGACCGTCGCGCGATACTGCGCCGCCGGCGTCACGGTGCAGTCCGATCTGTTCCCGAGTCCCGACCACCTGACCACCGCCGTGCTGGGCCTTCCGACCGCCCTGGACTACCTCGATGCCCGGTTCCGCGGCGATCCGGCGCCGTCCAACTGCTGACGGTGGGCGTCGATCCGCGACGGGTCGCGTGTGCGGCTCGTCGTCGGATTATGTTCTGCCCGTACGCAGTCCGAAAGTTGAGCGTTTGAGCAGATCTGCCAGGGGGTATTCCGAATCCATGCACCCCAGCACACGCACCGCAGTCGTGACGGGATCGGACTCGCCGATGGGCCGAGCGGTCGCACTGGCGCTCGCGGACGACGGGTTCCACATCGGCCTCGCCTACGCCGCAGACCGGGACAGCGCCGAAGCCACCGCCGCCGACGTCCGGTCCAGATCGGTGAATGCGGCCGTGCAGCGCATGGACCTGGCCGACCTGCCCGACTCCGCGGCCGCCGTCGACGAGTTCGCCCGTGAGCTGGGCGGGATCGGCGTTCTCGTCAGCTGCCCCGGCAGTACGGCCGTCGAGTGCATGCAGCGCGCCGTCCGTTACATGATCGCAAGTGGCGGGGGCGGCCGGATCGTCAACATCGTCCCGTCGTCGTCCGGTCTCGGCGGACTCACCGGTCTGCTCGCCGCCGAATTGGCGCGATACTCGATCACGGTCAATTCGGTCGTGGTGCCCGCGGTCGAACCGGACTTCGCGTCGCCCGGCCCCGACGACCGGGAAGTCGCCGCCGTCGCGTCGTACCTGACCGCGCCGGGCGCAATGTTCGTCACCGGGGCCGCCTACGTGGTCGACGGCACCCGGATCGCCATGATCCCGCACAGCCTGACCGAGGCCGGCACGCGGCGGCCTGCCCGCCGCGCCAACCGCATCCGGTCCTACACCGGCCGCTGGGCGCCCACCCGCTGGACGCGGTGACCCGAAACTCGCGGACCCGCAGCCGAAAGCGTCGTTGCCGCCGCGCACCGGGAGTACCGTGTGCGCAGGGGGCTGCGAGTCGAGAGTGACGGTGTGATGCCGGCGGCAGTGAAGGGCACAGTGGGAAATCTGCCCCACGAACTGACGAGTTTCGTCGGCCGTCGCCGTGAGGTGACCGAGGCGCGACGTCTGCTGTCCGTGTCACGACTGGTGACGCTCGCCGGGATCGGCGGGGTCGGGAAAACCCGGCTGGCGTTGCGGGTGGCTGCCGATGCGAGTCGCGCATTCGAGGACGGCGTGTGGCTGGTCGAACTGGGAGAGCTGGACGACGACACGACACTCGTCGACGCCGTGTCGGCGGCACTGCGACTGCGCGAGCAGCGCTCCGGGAACCCGGAGGTGCTGCTGACCGAGTACCTCGCCACCCGGCAACTGCTGCTGGTGCTCGACAACTGCGAGCACGTGGTCGCCGCGGCCGCCGCGTTGTCGGAGACGTTGTTGCGGAGCTGCCCGGAGTTGCGGATCCTCGCGACGAGCCGCGAACCGCTGGCCATCGGCGGCGAGGCGGTACTGCGGGTGCCGCCGTTGACGGTGCCCGAACCCGAACGCTCGTCACTGCAGGGCCTGCCGCAGTACGAGGCGGTGACGTTGTTCGTCGAGCGGGCGGCCACGGCGGTGCCGGAGTTCGAACTCACCGAGGACAACCATGTGGCGGTGGCCCGGATCTGCCGCCAGCTGGACGGGTTGCCGTTGGCGATCGAGCTGGCGGCGGTGCGGCTGCGGGTGATGTCGGCGGAACAGATCCTGCAGCGACTGACCGACCGCTACCGGTTGCTGACGGTCGGATCGCGGGGCGCGYCGAGCCGGCAGCAGACCCTGCGGCTGTGCGTCGACTGGAGCCACGAGCTGTGCACCGAGGAGGAACGCGAGCTGTGGGCGAGACTGTCGGTGTTCGCCGGCGGCTTCGAACTGGACGCCGTGGAGGGAATCTGCGCCGGGGACCTGCCGGTGGAGAACGTCCTCGACGTGGTGGCGTCGTTGATAGACAAGTCGATCCTGATCCGCGAGGAGTCGGGGCCGGCGGTGCGATACCACCTGCTCGAGACGGTGCGCGACTACGGCCGCGAGAAATTGCAGGAGACCGGGGAGTACGTGTCGCTGCGGCGGCGGCACCGCGACTGGTACGAGCAGTTGGTGGTGCAGTGCGAGGCCGAGTGGATCGGTCCCCGGCAGGCGATGTGGATCGGCCGGCTCGACGCGGAGACCCTGAACGTGCGGGCGGCTCTCCATTTCTGCCTGACCGAGCCGGGGGAGGCCGAGACGGGGCTGCGGATCGCCGCCGCACTGTACCCGTACTGGCGCGCCCGCGGACTGCTCCGTGAGGGTCGCCGCTGGCTCGGACAGCTGCTGGGACGGCACCCGGGTGGCGCGAGCCGGGAACGGATCGAGGCGCTGTACGTCGACAGTGTGCTCGCGGGCATGCACGGCGACCGCGAGGCCGCGAAAGCGCTGGTCGACGAGGGGGTCGTCCTCGCCGAGCGGAACGGTGACATGCTGATGCGTGCCCTGGTGGTCCACGCCGCCGGGTGCTGCGCCATGTTCGCCGGGGACCTCCCCCGCGCACGGGCCTGCTTCGAGGAGGCACTCGCCGAGTTCCGCGACAAGGGCAACCTGCTCCAACTGACGTGGGGACTGCTCGGGGTGGCACTGGTCAGCGGCATGCAGGGCGACGGGGCGGTGGCGAAGATGTGCGGATCCGAGATCTTCGCGCTCACCGAGGCGCACGGCGAGTCCGTGTACCGGGGCTGGTCGCTGTGGGCGGCGGGAATGGCGGCGTGGCAGCGCGGACACCTCGCCCTCGCCGACGACTACGTGAAGCAGGGGCTGCGGCTGTCCCACCTGGTCGACGACCGGATCAGCGCGTGCGGGGCACTCGAGGTGCTCGCCTGGGTCGCCGTCGGCTCCGGCCGGGCCCAGCAGGCCGCCGAGCTGATGGGCGCCGCGGAGGCCGTCGCGCAGACCGTGGGCAACCCGAGCACCGTCTACCCGAACCTGCTCGTCCACCACGCCGAATGCGAGCAGCAGGCACGCGCTGTGATCGGGGACCGCGCATTCGACGCCGCCTTCGACCACGGCATGCACACGTCGTTCGACGATGCGGTCGCCTATGCGCTCGACGAGCAGCGACCGGAGGCGGTGTCGGCGTCGAACGGGGCGACGCACCTGACCCGACGAGAATGGCAGGTCGCGGAACTGGTCGCCGACGGGCTCACCAACAAGGCGATCGCCGCCCGGTTGGTGATCTCGCAGCGCACGGCGCAGGGGCATGTCGAGCACATTCTCGCGAAACTGGGTTTTAACTCGCGCACCCAGATCGCGGCGTGGATCGTCGAACACGCACAGGACCCGCACCCCTGACCGGGCACCCGCACGGGACGAAATAGGTATGTCCCCGGGTCGTTCAGCCGCTGTACTTCGCCGCCGCGGACGGGATGCTCGTACGCGTCCCCCCAATCCGGCTCGAGACCGAGGCCCCCGATGTCCACTGATCCCCGAACGCACCGAAAGCCCGACCCCCAACTTCCACGGCCCCCGATCCTCCGTCGGGCGCACACCGACCGGTGTCTTGTGTGGATCGGGGGAAGCCGAATGGCAGACGACGTGGTGGGGCAGGAATTCACGGGGGTGACGGCGTGACCACGGACGGCATGACCCGCTGGCAGGGTCTTGCCCAGAAATGCGAACTGATGATCCAGCGCTGCCTCAACTGCACGACCCTGCTCGCGCCGTTGATGGCCACCTGCTCCGCGTGTCAGGGTTCGAACCTCGAGCGGGTCCCGTCGTGCGGCGTCGGATCGATCGTGTCCTCGAAGGTGGTCCACCGCGAGGTGAACGAGACCAACCGTGGCCTCGTCCCGTGCACGATCGCGATCGTCGAACTCGACGAGGGACCATGGGTGTACACCTGGATCGACGGCGACGTCCCGGCACCGTCCGACTGTCCGGTTCGCGTCGAGTTCCGTCCCGCGTCGACGGCGGAACAGTTGCCGGTGTTCGCGGTCCGCTCCGCCGGTCAGCGGTGAGCGGCATGACGACACAGATCACAGAGGAACCGGAGGAAGCGTTCGGCACCGATTGGCTGCGCCTGGCGCTTCGCCGATGCGATCTGCTCGCGCAGATGCACTCGGTGAGCTCGGATGCCCGGTGGATGATCAGCTTCGCGATCCAGTGGGCACCGTTCGGTGGTGCCAGCGCGGCGGAACTGCTGGAGCGATTCGGTGTCAGCCGCCGACGCTTCATGGAACTCGTGCTCGAGGGACTCGCACCGAAGTCCACCGATGTCCAGAAGATCCGTGCGATGAAAAGTCACCTGCGCACCTCCCTCGCGCAGGCGTGGGGCGTGCAGTAGCACCGGTCGATCACCCGGGCAGCAGGTCGTCCAGGTGGATCGGCACCTTCCGAACCCGCACCCCGGTGGCGTGACGAACAGCGTTCGCCACCGCGGCCGCTGCCCCGACGATGCCGATCTCACCGGCGCCCTTCGATCCCATCGGATTGGCGTGCTCGTCGACGTCGTCGAGGCACACCGCGTCGAGGTACCTGATGTCGGCGTGCGTGCTGACGTGATAGGAGGCAAGGTCCTGGGTCACGACGTGACCGAACCGGGGGTCGTTCACACTGCTCTCGTGCAGCGCCATCGAGATCCCCATCGTCATCCCGCCGAGGAGTTGCGACCGAACCGTGCGGCTGTTGATCACCCGGCCGATCGCGAACACCCCGAGCATGCGTTCGACGCGGATCTCGCAGGTGTCCCGGTGGACGTGCGCCTCCACGAAGTGGGCACCGAACGAGTGGAGCGCGAACTTGTCGGCGTCGGGGTTGTCGGGCGTCCCCGCACTCGTCGCCGCGCCCGGGGCGGGTGACGTGCCGTGCTGGTCCCGGAACGCCCGGGCCGCCGCGACGATCGCACTGCCCCAGGAACTGGTACCCGTGGAGCCGCCTGCGACGGTCGCCGACGGAAGATTCGTGTCGCCGATCTGCAGGACGATCGCGTCGAGGGGACAGCCCAGCGCGTCGGCGGCGATCTGCGTGAGCGCGGTCCATGCGCCGGTGCCGATGTCGACCGACCCGATCTGCACGGTGTACGTGCCGTCGGATTCGTACACGATCCGGGCAACCGATCCCGGTGACGTGTTGGCGGGATACGTTGCGGACGCGACGCCCATCCCCACCTGCCACTCGGAGTCCGACCGGGCCCGCGCCGTCGCGTCGCGGTCCGCCCACCCGAAACGCCGGGCGCCCTCCCGCAGGCAGTCGGTGAGTCGCCGACCCGACCAGGGGCGGCCGGTACTCGGGTCGACGTCGGGTTCGTTGCGGATCCGCAGTTCGATCGGGTCGAGTCCGCAGGCCTCGGCCAGTTCGTCCATCGCCACCTCGGCCGCGAACATGCCCGGGGTCTCGCCGGGCGCACGCATCCAGGAGGGGGCGGGCACGTCGAGGGACGCGAGACGGTGGGTGGTGTACCGGGTGCCCGCGGAGTACATCAGCCGCGACGGGACTGCCGCCTGTTCGGCGAATTCCTTGATCTTCGCGGACTGCACGATCGCCTCGTGGGAGAGCGCGGTCAGCCGTCCGTCCGCATCCGCCCCGAGCCGGATGTGCTGCACCGTCGGGGTGCGATACGCGGAGAGGGCGAACATCTGCTGCCGGGTGAGCGCGAACTTCACCGGCCGGCCGTCCACCCGCTGCGCCGCCAGCACCACGAGTACGTCGTGCGCGTGCGGCAGTCCCTTGGAGCCGAAGCCGCCGCCGACGTACGGGGCGATCACCCGCATCTGCTCGACTTCGAGTCCGAACAGCGGTGCCAGCGTCTGCCGCACGGAGTGGACGCCCTGCGTCGAATCGTGCAGCGTCAGAACCGGTCCGCTGCCGCCCGGGGTCCATCGGGCGATGGCGGCGTGCGGTTCCATCGGATTGTTGTGTTCCATCGCGGTGGAGTACACCTGATCGACCGTGACCGCGGCGGCGGCGAGTGCCGCGTCGACGTCGCCGTCCTCGGTGTCAGTTGGGAACCCCGCGTTCACGTCTTCGGGGGCGTACAGGTCGTCCCGGCCGGAATGGAAGTCGGTGTCGTGGGATTCCACGTCGTAGTCGACACGCACGAGGCTCGCGCCGTGCCGGGCGACCTCCGGTGTCTCCGCGACCACCGCACCCACGAATTGGCCGCGGAAGTGGACGTCGGGGTCCTGCAGGATCGCGAGTTCCCCGTCCGAGGTGTCTGCGAGGCGAGGCGCATCGAACACCGTCAGGACCGCGAGCACCCCGTCCAGGGCTTCCGCGTCGGCCGTGTGCATCGCCGTGACCCGGCCGCGTCCGATCGTCGACAGGATCGGATGCAGATACGTCGGCTCCTCCACCGGGTACTCGAACGCGTACAACGCCGTGCCGGTCACCTTGTCGTGGGCGTCCAGCCGTTCGGCGGAGGTCCCGATCACCTTCGGATCGACGAGGGTCATCGGCGCGCCTCCTCGGCGAGTGAACGAAGTACCGACGCGAGCACCCGGCGGGTCAGCGCGACCTTGAATTCGTTTCCCGGAAGCGGTTGTGCCGCGGCGAGTTCCGCTGCGGCGGCCTCGGCGTACGTGGCCTCCGTGGGCGGCGACCCGACGAGGACCTCCTCGGCGAGCGTGGCACGCCAGGGTCGGTGCGCGACCCCGCCGAGCGCGACCCGCGCCGACGTGATCGACGTGTCCCCGATCGTCAGCTCGGCGGCCACCGACACCACCGCGAACGCGAACGAGGCACGGTCACGCACCTTCCGGTACGCGGACCGGTTCCCGGCAGGCGCCGGGGGCAGCTCCACGGCCGTCACGAGATCACCGTGCGCGAGGACCGTGTCTCGGTCGGGCCGGTCCCCGGGAAGCCGGTAGAACTCGCTCAGCGGGATTCGCCGGTCACCGTCGGCACTGCGCACCACCACGACACCGTCGAGCGCCGTCATCGCGACGGCCATGTCGGACGGGTGCACCGCGACGCAGTGCTCCGACGCGCCGAGAATGGCGTGGTAGCGGACGTAACCGCCGATCGCGGAACACCCGGTGCCGGGCTCCCGCTTGTTGCAGGGCGTGGTGACGTCCTGGAAGTACACGCAGCGAGTCCGCTGAAGCAGATTTCCCGCCGTGGTCGCGACGTTGCGCAGCTGGCCCGACGCACCGGAGAGGAGTGCGCGCGACAGCATCGGGTAACGGGCGCGGACGACGTCGTGCGCGGCGAGATCGCTGTTGCGGACGGCCGCCCCGATCCGGAGCCCGCCGTCCGGAAGTTCGGCGACGTCGTCGAGGGGAAGACGGCTCACATCGACGAGGAGATGCGGGTGCGCCACCCCGAGCTTCATGTGGTCGACGAGGTTGGTGCCGCCGGCGAGGAACGACGCCCGCGGGTCACCCGTGACCGTGGCGACGGCACTGTCGACGTCGGTGGCCCGCTCGTAATCGAAGGGAATCACGCCTCCGCCGCCTGCCTGATCGCCGCGAGGATGTTCGGGTACGCGCCGCACCGGCAGAGGTTTCCGTTCATCCGCTCCCGTATCTCGTCGTCGGTGAGTTCGGGCGGAGCGGTCAGGTTCTCGGTGACGGCGCTCGGGTGCAGGGCCAGGAACTCGTCGAACATCCCGATCGCCGAACAGATCTGACCGGGCGTGCAATAACCACACTGCAGTCCGTCCTGCTCGACGAACGCCTGCTGAACGGAATGCAGCACCTCTCCGTCGGCCAGTCCGTGCGCGGTGACGACGCGGTCCCCGTCGTGGGCGATCGCGAACGTGAGGCAGGGCGTGACCCGTCTGCCGTCGAGGAGGACGGTGCACGAGCCGCACTGGCCGTGGTCGCAGCCCTTCTTGGGCGCGGTCACCCCGAGGTGATCGCGAAGCGCGTCGAGCAGCGTCGTGCGGGTGTCGACTTC
>NZ_JBFUGT010000141.1:0-16199 GCF_056402775.1 Rhodococcus sp. P3_B8 | reverse complement strand
CGGTGCACCGACCCCGCATCCAACAGCAACGCCTTCCCCACCTCCCGCGTGACCACCAGCTCCCCCGCCCGCGCGAGACGAGTGACCTGCCGGCCGGACACGCCCAGCTCGGCGGCCGCCGCCGACACCGACATCTCACCCATACACATATGGTCGCACCTGCGACTATATAACGCAATAAATGCAGTTCAGCGGACCTATTTAGCCGTTACCGACTGCGACCGGGCATTCCCGTCCGACACGTCCAGGACGCGACGACGTCGTCCACAGCCCAGCTCCGCCGCACGAGAGGCGGCATCGATCCGCACCACGTCAGCCACGCCAGGCTCCGTCCAGGATCGCCCGACGCAGGTGCTCGCCGGCCTCCGCCGCATCCGGGCCCGCGCTGGCAAGCACATCGTGCAACGCGATGATCGGATCGACCCGCACTGGCAGCACCTCGTCGACCGCGGCCGGATCGACCCGCGCCGTCGGTTGTGCCGCCGCGGCCGCGGTGCGCCACACAGTCGGGTCCTGCGGCACCGTCACCACCAGTGTGTACTCCGCATCGGTGGCCGGGGTGAAACCGGCCGCAGTGAAGTCCAACAACTCGCTGCTGTACAGCCCGGCCATCGCCGGCAACCGCCACGGCGCATACACATCCGCGGCCACATCCCCGGTCAGCACACACCCCACACCCTTCTCCGCGCACCATGTTGCGGCCGCCTCCGCCTGCCGCACCACCGGATCGAGTCCGTACCAGTACGTCGACACACCCCCCGGACCCGGATACTCCGCAAGCAACCCATCGAGGGCGTCGGCACGCTGCCCGATCACCCACCCACGGTCGGTGCGCGACGCGAACCGATGACCCCGCAACACATGCGAGACCGACTGCTGCGTGACCCGCAGAACCGCGGCCAGCTCGACCTGCGTCACCGGCTGCTCGGCCAACAACAGCAACCGTTCGACCGCCCACCGCGTCCACGACCGACGACCACGCCGCAAAGCCTGTACCTCCGACCCGGCCTCGGTCGACGCCGCGGTGTGGTCGATACCCCCGATGACGACACGACCCTCCTCGACCGCGATCAAATCCACCACCCCCTCCGCCGCGAGCCCCCGCAAATACGACGTCGCATGAGGGGTGACAAGCAGGAACCGGTCCTCGCGATGCCTTTCACGTAGGCCCTCGACGATGCTCGGGGTCGGCGGCCTCCCATACACCTTGACCTTCACCGCCACCGCGCCCCCACCAGGGACAACCAGCTCCAGATCAGTGGGCCCACCCGAGACGACCCGAACCTCGGCACGACGCAGCAACAGCAACGCACCCGACAACAACCGATCCGCCCGAGCCACACCCACCACCTCCTGCCCACCCACCGAACCGCGAATACAAACTAAAATACCACCGAGTACTTAAGTTTGTACAAGCGATTCTGCGTGTAGGCGTACACCCCGCGGCCATCGGCCACGAATCAACGCCGGCCCCCTCTGCGGTACCCATACCCACTCCTTCGCGCGGCCCCCAGCCGCGGCGCCTGAACTCGTCTCCGAGGGCCGGCGTCGGATGCACCACCGCCCTGCGCGAGGGTGGCGATGTTCGCCGGATTGCCGTTGTAGGCCCCCACCCCCTACATTCCCTGCTCGGCCACGCTGATCATGTTGTCGACGGCGACCTCGGTCAGATCGCCGTCCTCGAGGTCCTGCAACGGGGTTCGGCCGTCGAGGATGTCGGAGGGGGTGCGCCACCAGGACGTGACCCCCCACGGATCCTCGGCTGCCCCCAACTTGCTGTTCGCGTACGCCACGATCGGCCACACCCGGTGGTGCACCGTATCGAACTGAAACGCCGGATAGTGATAATCGGGGCGGCGCCCCAACGGCAAACCGAGCAACACACCCTCGTCCCGCAACTTCTTCACCAGGGTCCGCGATTCCCCCGCCCGCGGTGCCAGCACCCGGCCGGCCTCCCCGGCCTTGAGGGTGGCCACCTGCTCGAGCAACGACTGCCGCCGCTCCGCCGCCGCCGCCGCGAGGTCCCCGGCACGAGTTCCCACTGGGTCGGCGAACGCCTCATCGAGAATCAGCTTCGCGATCAGCGCCCACTCACCTCGCGGCGCATTCCGGGTCACGTACTCCACGAACTCGCCCGCCACCTCCACACCACGGCCCGCACCAGCGGGGCGGGCGGCGCTCAGCCGGTGACCACGCCCGGCAACCACCCGCGGCCCACCCCCGCTCTTCGCAGCCGGCGCCTTGATCACCTTCCGCCGCGTTCGATTCTCCCGCATCCCACACCTCCGATACGTGAAGTACGTATCAATAATCGTACTCCACGTACATCCTGTCGGACAGGGCATCCCCGGCGAGGCCTTCCCGTCACGCCCGCCCCAGGTGGCTCGTGGGATACACGGAACTGAGAATGTGCACCAGCTGACCGCCGATGATGCGGTCGTCCTGCCCCGTCACGGGCGTCGGCGATATCCTCCCGGCCTCACCCCGGCGTTGCGTCGCCTCCGGCGTGGTCGCTGGCGGGAGCGGAGAGTTTCTGGTTGACCAGCAGATTCAATGAGACACCCTGCTCCTCGGCCTCGATCGCCAGTGTGCGGTGCACCCGTGGTGAGGTTCGCACGGTGAAGGTGCCGCTGTAGGAGCGGTCCGCGATCGGCACGGGCGGGCGTTCCCCGGTGCTCGCCATGTCGTCGAGGACCTCTCGGACGACGGTGACGATGCCGTCGAGGGCCTCGTTCTGGGTGTCGGCGAGCCAGGACAGGGAGCGGAATTCGGCGACGGTGCCGACGAACTCGCCGTCCGGTTCCGACCAGGTCACCCGGTAGGTGTGATGCGACGGGTCAGCCATTGCCCGCCTCCTTCACGCCCTTGCCGTCGACGGAGATGGCGTGGTCGACCCCGGGAGCACTCGGCCGTGCCACCTTGTCTTGTCGGACACGCCCTGTGGACTGACAGGAATCCCCGCGGAGTTGCGCCTGCCCCGACCTACAGGATGGTATCACCGGCGATACCAATTTCGAAGTGAGCAGCAGGTAAGTCGTGGGTCTCACCCTGGCGCTTGTGGTATCGCCACCGAGCCCCGGGATCTCCGACGCGATCGGCGTCCCTGGCGTCACGGCGCATCTCATGGTCCTTGACCGCTTGTCACGGTCCTCCCAGACCGGGGCCCGGGCGAGAAGAGAGAAGAGTTGAGAGCGCTGCGCCTCTCGCGGACTTCTCCGAGTTCACCGTGGGCAGGACCGCGCGGCGGGATCGGAACGGCCGCCGCGAAAGTGCGACGGGTGCCCCCCCTGATGAACCCGTCAGACCGACCCAGGGGACGCGACTCAGTGCAGATCGAGATGCAGCCGCAGAGCTTCCTCGAGCGCGGCAAGCGTTCTCGTCGAAAGCTTCCCGACCGGGTCACCGTCGAGATGACGCACCGACACCGAACGAACCTGTTCCGCTTGAGCCTTCGACTCACGCGGCATACCCGATTCGTCAGGTTCGACGAGAACCTGAAACGCGAACACATGTGCCGTGTTACTCGTCAACGGCACCACAGTGACCACCCCCTGACCGAGCCGCTCCGCCGTCGCATTGGCGCGATCATTACTCACCACAACAGCGGGTCGACGCTTGGCCGCTTCACTGCCCTGCGCCGGATCAAGATCAACCCAGTGCACCTGACCCCGGCGGATCATTCGCCATCTGCCGAAGTGACGTCCCAGTCGTCGTCGACACCACCCTCGACAAAAGCCGCCGCGTAATCGCGCTCGAGACCCACCTCCCCGAGCATCCGAACCGCGGCTCGAATCCCCGCCGACCGGCCACCCAGACCGTGGTCGCGGACGTACGCGTCGAGGACGCGAGCGTCCTCGTCGGGCAAACTGATCGTGAACCTCGTCGTCATACTGCAATCATACTCCAGTATGAACAGGCAGGAAGAGCCCGAACCAACCGCCGGCATCTCAGGCGGCCCACCACGATGCACGGATGCTCCGATGATGGCCAACCAGTCCACGTGCAGCGAAAACTCACCGCAAGGACGCCGATCCCACGCCCAGACAATCGCTCCACGAGTGAGAATTTCTCGTGAACGGCCGGCCGTTCCCTGACGCGCGCGTGCTGGCAGGCCCCTACTCGGGGTCCGTCACCACCTCGACAGGGCGTCGGTGGTTGGTCGCGGCAGGGGCAGCGCGGGCATCTCGGTCAGGGCGTTCATCGCACGACCGGGCTGATCGGGCCGCCGTCGAGCAGCGCTGCCGCCTCGTCCGAGCACCCCGGCTGGCGGCCCGCGATCACCCTCGGCGCCACCTCGCACGCACCAGCTGTAGGCGGGTAGCCCGACGGGAGCGTCTACCCCTGCGCGCCCGGCAGCGGGGAACCCACCGTGAACGTCGCACCGAACGGATCGGCGACATCGGCGGTCCGCCCGTACGGCATGTCCGTCGGATCGTCCGCGGTGCCCCCGTTCGCCCGCGCGGCGGCGACGGCCGCGTCGGTATCGACGACCTGGAAGAGCGTGCCCCAGGCGGACGCCGATGCGGACGGGTCGCCCACGATGCCACCGATCTCGTGCCCATCCGGTCTGCGCAGAAAGGTGAAGTCCACGCCGGGCAGGTCGTCGTTCCCGTCCAGCGTGAAGTCGAACACCGCCGCGTAGAACTCCCGCGCCGGACCGGGATTCGGGGTCACCAAGTCGTTGCGCAACAACGTGTTCGGCTCGTTCACGAGCTCGCAGCCGACGTGTGCCCGCCCCTGCCACAGGCCGAACTGCGCCCCGGACGGATCCCGCACCATCGCCATCCGACCCTGGTCGGCGATGTCCATCGGCTCCATCAGCAGTGCGCCGCCCGCGGCGGCGGACCGAGCGACCGTCGCATCGAGATCGTCGGTCGCCAGGTAGACGTTCCACCAGAACTCGGTGGCGTTCTCGTCGGGATTCGGCATCAGCGCGGCGACCTTCCTGCCGCCGAGCAGACACATCGTGTACCGCCCGTACTCCTCGGGCCCGACGTCGAATTCCCAACCGAAGACCGCCCCGTAGAAGGACATCGCCCGGTCGAGATCCGGGATGCCCAGGTCGATCCAGGTGGGGGTGCCGAGTGACTGATTCGTCGTGACCGCGCTCATCGCTGCTCCTCAGCTGCCGGGTACCCACTCGACGCTAGCCCGCGGCACCGACATTCGACGGCAGAGCCACCGGATTCGCTGTCGCGCTCCGCGAACCGACGGCACCTCCCGTTCGGTCCGCGTTTCGCCACGAGCACACCACTGAATGACACACTGCGCTCCTGACCGCCGCCGGCCCATTCGCGACCGCTGGGACGGACTCGAAGCCAGATCGCAGATCGCTGCTCGGCCACGGTCCCGCCACACTGGTCCGCGGCCGCCTACTGCTCGCCTCGCTCGCGGCCACGCCTCGACTGCGCGAGGACGCAGTCCGGTACTACCTCGCCGACGACTTCGCACACTGGCTCGAACACGTACCAGACCGCCCACCCCGGCCCCCGGTCGACGACGGCGCCTGAACACCGGACGCCGACGAGTACCCGGCACGGTCCCAGCAACACCGCCGCCGGTTGTCATCACCCGGCCGGGTCGGCACCCTCAGGTATCGCAGAATTCTATTGTTCCTCACCCGAACCCAGCGGACGCCGCGCGCAACAGTTCCAGCCACTGACGTTGTTCGGAGCTCAGGTCGATAGTGAGTTGCCTGCCGTGAAGTTCCTGGTACACGCACGTGAGGACAGATGGCTCAGAGTACGTTGTCGTTGCCCGATTCCGGCGACCTCCACCTCGTCTCCGGCCCCCGAACCACCCCCACCGTCTTCGTGGTCGATTGGCACGCGACCGGACTGGCCCTCGCCGGTGTCGTCCTCGCCGCCGGCGGCGTCTGGCTCCGGTGGCGATCGCCGCGACGAGCGAGCGTAGGGGACGTCTATCTCCGCTGTCCAGATGGCACTACTCGTCCGGGTCAGGACTCGACCGGGACCAACCGCTCCAGGCCGGCAGGGCAGGGGAACTGCCCCGGGGACGTCGCCGCGCATCGACTCGATCACCGCGTCCTCGCCGTCGACGCATGCTCGTGCGGATGGATCTGGCGGAGATCGTCGACCAGAGGCTCTCACCGAGCACTACGCCGCCCACTGCATGCCCTGCCCGCCACCGGAATCGCTCCACAGCTCCCCCCATCCGCCCCGTCGGAAGCCGAGGTGTGCACGGGCAGAGTTGGCGGCAAGAGCGCTTCTGGTGTCGAGGACAGACATGCCCACCCTTCGGTGTTGCACCAAATTTGCACACCACTGTGGAAGCCCCGATCCGACAGCGAGCGCACCCCGGAAACTGTCAGCGCCCGATCCAGCACGCGTCGCCGAACCCGCAATCCGGTCCGGCGCGGCGTTCATTCCCGTCGCCTGCCGCCGCCGCACCATGGGCGAACTGGTAGACAGACCAGATGTGGTGGAACGCTCTGATCAGGAGGCCCCGATGCCACGACCATCATCATGGGTGAGGACGACGGCCTCCGCCCTCGGCGAGGAGCTGGCACGGATCGGTCTGACCCTCCCCGCCGACCGACTCGAGGACCTACTCACCGACCGAGTCGCCGCCGTGGCAGAGCGGATGCACATCACCGAACGCACCGCCCGCCGGTACTTCGATCATCACGCACTGCGCACCCTCGCCCGTGAACTGGCCCTGCGCATCAAAGATGAGGCACCCGGCGCCGACCTGCTGACACTGCCCCGCACCATCACCATGCCCCTGCCCACCCTCGGTGCGACAATCGCCGCCCTCGTCGAGGTCGCCGCCCTCACCGGCGCCAACACCGGTCCCGACGAGCCGACGACAGCGATGTCGATGATCTCCACCCTCGGCGTCCTGACCAGAGAACACGACGGCAACCTTCCCACAGTATTTGTGCCGGAGCCGCTCGTCGTCCGAGCGGTACGGATCATCGACAACACCGCCGACCTCGTACACCAAGGCTGCACACTCCCACCAGGCGTCGCCGAGGACGTACGCCCCCACCTGCGGAAGGCACTGAGCGACGACGCCGCCCGGCTACGGGCACTGATCCCCGACACCGGCCGACGGACCGGCCCGGGCCTGTGGGCGGTCCCCGACGATCCCCGGTGAACACCGCGACTGCCCCGAAGGCGTTCGTGTCGCAGAAACGAAGGAGAAACGAGATCTTCTGGGTAGTGGCTTCGGTGTCCTCGGCCGGTTTGCTCTCGGACAGGTTGAGCGTGGGCAGCCCGTACTCGCCGGTCGGTGTGGTCCCGGTGACCACACCACCGCCCGTCGAAGTCAACGCTGCCGCCCGTGCCGATGGACGTCACCCATTCCGCGCCTCTTTCATTGTCGAGGTGTTGCGTCGACCGGGTGAACCTGGTCGGTTCCGTTCCGAAATGTTCGTAGAATTGTTGGCCTGCAATGGCTTACGAGTATCTATGGAAAGGTTGGGGCATGCGGTGACAATGCGGCGATGGAATCGTTCTTCGCGTTGCTGCAACGCAATGTCCTCGACCGTGGCCGCTGGAGCAGCCCATCATCCGCAACACGCCTCCCGATCACATCCGGGACCCGACATATTCCCAGATCAGAGCATTCACCCAGGCCACGGCTCTACCCTGTCCATCCTGCGACACTCGCCGTCTCACGTCAGGACGAGGACCGATAGGTGTCCGCGCGGTGAGAGATCGCGGTGACCTCGACCGTACGATTCGCGTCGTTGATCAGATACAGCACCCGGTACGTACCCCGGCGGGCGCTGTACGCCRGGGCGAGCGGTGGATCCAGAGGTTTCCCCACCCGCCGCGGATTCTCCAGCAGCGGACCCGTGACGAACTCGTACACCGCGGTCGCGACCTTCTCCGGCAACGACGTCGCCAACGCCCGCGCAGCCGACCGCGCCATCACCAACCGATACCCCTCGCCCCGCTCGCTCACTCCCCGGACGACCGAGCATTACGCATCAGCCGGGCCAGCTCCTGCGCATCGACGACATCCCCACCGTCGACCTCGGCCCGGCCGGCGAGATGCGCCGCCAGCAGATCCGTATCCGACAACACCGCGATCGTCTCCCGCAACGCGTCGTAGTCGTYGGCGCCCAGCAGGACCGCGGCGCGGTGCCCGTTGCGGGTGATCTCGAACCGCTCGTGCGTACGTTCGGCCTCATCGACCAGCCGCGACAGCTGCGCCCGGGCGTCGGCAACAGGAAGAGTCGTCATGTACATAATTCTAGCCTAAACTTGCACTCGACACCGCACCCGACAGATCGCCAACATCCGCTACAACCCTCCGGATCGAGCCCGGTTGCCGGACGAAGGAACCCCTCCGAAAACGTGATGTCACGCGCTGGAGATCGTCGCGTTCCGATCTCGCCCAGGCCAGATCCCCGTCGCGGCCGATGACGCCATTCCGGGCAACCGATGCAATCAGTGTCACGTGCACCCGATCATCATCCCTGACGGCGAGTCCCTAATGACATCTGAACGGTCACCGCAGAGCAGTACTGGTCTGTTGTGGTTGTTCGCAGCACGCGCTGCCGTGCTGGGGTGGTGGTCCGCCGGAACCGATGGATGTCTTGCCTGTCCCAGGGGACGTGCGATCCCTTCTGATAGATCGGCGCCGCGGGCGTGTCGGGACCACTACCCGCCTGCTGGTCGTCAATGGTGGCGGTTGTAGTCCAAGCCCGTCTGCACGGTGGACACCTCGTGTTTAGCGAGCCATGAGCTCTCCGACGAGGCCGGGACCCGTGTGGATCGCTGGGATCGTGAACGGCTCATCGGAGGGAAGGCCCATCAGACGCCCGTAGCGTCTCCCGGACCGGGTTCAGATGTGCACGCTCGGTGCCCAGGACCTCACTGACCACCGAAACCCAAATCGGATACAGCCTGGGGTGTTTACGTGCGAYCCGCTTCGATTGCCTCGTCCAGCCCACGTCCCGCAGGCCGCGCAGCGCCGTCTCCAGGTCCCCGGCGGGCCACCCAGGGGCGAGCGGTCCGGTTCGTCGAAACCAGGCCCCGATCCGGGCCCATCGCCGTCAGAAGGGCGTTCAGCGCCTCCGCCCTCCTGTCCAGGACTGCGAGGGCCGCGGTCGGTGGGACCTGCACCGACAGGGAACGTCACCCCGACCGGACATCCGCGGTGAACCGGGTCCGCCCCCACCGGTCGCCGGTGCTCGACCACGAGTCGAAGCCCGCCCCGACATAGGCGTCTTGCCCAGGCGTCGCCCGTGTGCGACGACGAAAGGGTTCCGAGCGCTCTCGGGAGCCGTTCGAGCCGTCCGACAGGAGGACGTTTGCACTGTTCCGAGCAATTCACGGTACACAGCGTCCTACACTAGTACGTAATTCGGTACATGTGCGGTAGTCTGTCGATACGAGAATCGAGTAAATCCCGGTCACGACCCGGGCGAACCCTCGCCCACAAGCAGGGAAAAGAGGTGACGAACATGTCCGCAATAACCGCAACCGAAGCCCGGAAGAACCTCTTCGGCCTGGTGTCCCAGGTCAACGAGGACCACACCAGCGTCGAGATCGTATCCAAGAACGGCAACGCCATCTTGCTGTCGAAGGACGACTACGACTCGATCATGGAAACCGCCTAC
Organism: Rhodococcus sp. P3_B8; assembly: GCF_056402775.1. NCBI lineage: Bacteria > Bacillati > Actinomycetota > Actinomycetes > Mycobacteriales > Nocardiaceae > Rhodococcus > Rhodococcus sp. P3_B8. Next base: position 6,604 of record NZ_JBFUGT010000141.1, on the reverse strand, counting down.
CTACTCGCATCACCGGAGAACGCACGCCGGTTATTTCGTAGTTTGGAGGCGACCCGGCGCGGTGAATACACCGAACGGGAATTACTCGAGTGAACACCGCCTTCACCGACGACGGATGGGATGACTACACCTACTGGTCCACCACGGACCGCAAGGTCCTGAAGAAGATCAACGATCTCGTCAAGGACATAAAACGCCATCCGTTCGAGGGCATCGGGAAACCGGAACGCCTCCGCCACATGGAGGGCAACGTCTGGTCCCGTCGCATCACCCAGGAGCACCGCCTGGTTTACGTCGTCATCGACGACACCGTGATCATCCAGCAAGCCCGCTACCACTACTGACCACGACAGGCACCCTCACGTAACTCAACCGGCAGCCTCGACCAGCTCATCTACGAAGCCGCCAACGACGCCATCAGCGACGGCACCGAGAAGATCACCAAAACCCACCTGGACGCGGTACTGCTCGACGGCGCCGCGATGGCCCAGTTCGAGCCGCCCCGCGGCCGCAGGAGGGGCAGATGAGGATGTGGGAACAGCCCGCCCAGATCCTTCCCGTCCGCGTCCGCCCGGTCGCCGGCGAGACCGTGGTGTCCTTCGCCTTTCGGCTCGCCGACGTGAACGCGCTCACCCACCCCACCACACTGCTGCGGGCCCTGGGAGAACCGGCCGGCGCGCCCCCGACCCGATCATRGATCGACAAACATGACATCACGCTCAACCCGGCCGCGCTACACAGACTGGAAACCTTCACCGGCATCCCCGCCCCACGACTGCGCAAGGTACTGCCCACCCTGGCGCACACCACAATCCGGGCCGACCCCGGCAGAGGAAAGCCGATGATCCGGGGCCACCGGTCGGTCCAGCTGCGTGAGCACTGTGACGAGTGCATCGCACGACTACCCGGACACCCGCGCATCAGAGTCCGCGCCAAGGTCGCACCACAGATATGCCGACGGCACCGCCGATGGGTGAACACGACCCCACACCGGCCCCACCAGGTCGACCTGTCCAATACGGCCGGAATCATCAGGGCGCATCGCCGTTTCGACCGGCTGTGCTCGAGAACCGGTGACGGCGACTGGACACAGGGGCAGCTTCAGCACGCCGACTACATCGTTCGGGAATGGTCCAGGAGCCGCCCAAACCATGTCCACAAACATCTGCACGCGCGGTGGGACCAGCGGGAGACGGCGATGCAATCCGTCTCCGGACCGGAGACGGGCCTGCTCGTGCTGCCGGAGGCCGTCGCGCTCGCCGAAGTGCTCTGCGACCTCGAATGGCGTCGCCACGTCGCGATGGTCGACACGAACACCGAACTCGCCCGGTTCTACAGCCGAGTCGGCCGCCAACTCGGACAGTCACCGAACTTCGGCGACCGGATCGCCTGGACGGTCTACATCGATCCGCTCAAGAGCTGGGTCATCCAACACCGGCGCAACCACCAGAAGACCCGCGATGAGTTCTGGAGACGGGTCCGCACCCACTACCCCTTCAACCCATACATGAACCAAGCCATCTACCCATCAATTCGCCACTTCAAGTGAGAAACGATGACCAATGACGACACCACCCCCAACTGGCGAACCCCAGGTCAACCGACATCAACCTCGCCAGAACAAACGAGAAGGGACACGGTGCATCTGATGTCCACTCAGTGAATCTGATGCCGGTGTCCTGTGACAGAAGATCTTCCTTTTTGTCAATGAATCTTGCTTATCCCGGCTGTCTCGCCACTGTAGTTTGCTCGGTTCGAGTTCACCCCACCCTGGCCGGCAGGCCAGTTCGCAGGGCCGATGCGAATCACCGCAGCCTGCCGACGGTGCATGAGCAGACGGCAACACACGCCGGTTCAAGCAAGATTCACTGGCACACAGCGCCCGGCGGCCATGTCACCAACCCCCGAAACGCTGACAGGCACACCCGAATCCCGCCAGTCAAAATTCCTCGGCCCAGGTCACAGCTCCGCACCGAGGACAATCCCGTGTCACCGGACAGGCGGCGGTCAAACTGATGCCCGGCGCAGTGGATCTGATGCGGAGTTCCCTGACCAGCGCTCCGATGGCGCCTGCTGCGTTACCAGGAGAATCGCGACAACAGGCCGCCGTTCCATGTGCATCAGATTGGTCGAGCCCCGCGCGAAGAAGCCGACGCGGCCTATCTGATGCATCGCTGGTCAGAGCTTCGTTGCGGCATCAGTTTCACTGAGTCGGGACATGCTTTGTCCTGACTCGGTGAAGTTGGCGACGACTCAGTGAATCTGGCGAGTGCTGCGGTCTATCTGGCGGACGGCTCAGCGAACCTGGCGAATCCGAGGTGGTCACCCGCGATCGGGAATGAATCGAGGCACCGAGTTCCATGCTCGCCACGTTCTTTAACTCCGAAGTCGCCGCGGCGACTCAATAGACCTGGCGAACAGCAGGTACGGCCGCTGCGATCTCGCCAGATCCACTGAGCCAGGACAGCTTCCGCGTCCGGGGAGTACGGCGGATGTGTACCGTCCGCCAAGCGGAATGCCGTGGGACGCCTGCGAAAAAACTCCCACGTGAAGCGATGGGGGCACCACCTGCGGATAGGAGCACTGAAAGAACAATTTGCGGCTTCCGTGTCACACAGGCCCCCGTACCGGGATCCTCCTTCCGAGGAGGAGACCAATCAGCGGCAAGCCGTGCGCCCGCTTACACAACAGAGGAGCGGCGTGGACATGCCCACTGATCAGCGAGCAGCGAGCAGTGAGCAGTGAGCAGTGAGCAGGCGTTGACGTGGCATACGCATCGGCGAAGCCGATGCGTCTCACCCACGCATGGTTGATTTTGCCGGGTGCGCGATGGCGTGCGGTGATCTGCCATCTCTCCGTTGCCGACTGCGTGAATGCCATTGGCGCACATAATCTTAGAAACTGATGACCGACATCGAGTCCGATAACTCGTGCGCACCAACCATATTCACAACCTCTGGCGGCAGTCACCCCCTCACCTGCCGTCCAACGCCCCACGATCACGCACACCCGCGGCGGTGACGGCACCAGTAACAAGGCCTTCCCCACCCCGCCACCGGCGCCGAACCGCCACCCCCACAGAAAAACGAACGCATGTCCGATGAATTCGGACACCGACAACCCACATACCACCCGAACCCTGACGCACACCCACCCCACCCCGACCCGTGACCGCCGACCCCGCCACCGCGACCACCCACCCCGGCCGCCTCACCCCCACCCCCCGCCGCGGGCCCACACCGCAGAACTCAACCTCGACATCGACATCGACATCGACATCGACATTCCCCACCTACCACACGCACCACGGCACGCACCCCCACCGCCAACAACCTCGACTCCCCGAAAGATCACCCCACCACACCCGCCACCTACCGCATCCCCGACAACCAAGGGCCCGACCACACCATCGTCGACATCGCCCAAGACCCCGGGCGCCCAGGACTACCCCACAGGCCTCGGCTCCTCCACACCCCTGCCGTCACAGCCGGCGACGACCAGTGGACCGGCCACCGACCCGTACCCAACAAAGCCCTCACCGCAGCCTGACAGCGCCGACCTCACCGCCCCGCACACCGCCACCGACGGTGCACCGAGGAAGCCGGCACCAACCCGCGAACGCATCCCCGACGACGCCTTCCGCCGCCCCCACACCGGGGGAAGCCGACCAAGCCCGCACCACAACGCCACAACGACCCCGACAACTACCGCATCCACCGCCCGCCCCCCACAACAGGACGCGCGAGCAGCGCCAGGACAACGACACGCCAACCACCGGCAAGAACAACCTCCGACCGACGCACCTGATCACATCCATCGCCAAGCAGCTCCGGCTCCCCCTCAACGGCCCGAAGACTGCTCGACCCGAAGCGATCGCAGCCGCGGACGCACATGCTCGAAGATCAGGATGGTCTCCGTCGAGGCCACCGCAGGATGCGCGCTGAGGTGATCGAGAACGAAACGCCTCAACTCCTCACTGCTCGCAGTGGCGACGTGAACRAGATAGTCATCGGCACCGGCGATGAAGTACACGTTCAACACCTCACCCACGGTGGCGAGCTGCTCGGCGAGCTGCCCCAGATGCCGCCGCGCACCAGCCTGCACACGAACCGCGATCACCGCCTGCAGGYCCCAGCCGAGGGCAGCCGGATCGATATCGGCATGGAAGCCCCCGATCACCCCACGATCGACCAACGAACGCACMCGRCCCAGACAGGTCGACGGAGCGATACCCGCCAAAGCAGCCAGGGCATTGTTCGGGATACGCGCATCCCGAACAAAGCTGATCGAAAAAGGACCCGATCGACGTCATCGATCCGCACCCCCGCCCGAACACCATCCGCTCCCGAGCCAACCGAACACGGCCCGCCCTCAACATTCTTCTTCACCGGCTCAGCCCAAAGAATCTTCTTCTCTCCACTCGGCCACCTTGCGCCGCATGCCCACAATTGATACCTGYCAGTCGAATCACTGATCGTGAACCCCGGACAACCACCTCCCCAACACCAAGATCGTGGCCCCTCGGCATGACCGGACAGGCCCACCATCACCAGCCCCCAGCCCCCCACTCCCCACCCACGCCACCGCCTCGCCGCCATCGGAACCCGCGATGGGCCGTGCGCCACCAAAACCCTCCCCCACACGAACGCCGACATCACCGTGACCGACCACACCACGTCGACGGGAATGTCACGTCCCCGTAGTCCAGTCCGACCTCATTCGGTCGCCGCAACATCGGTGCCCGCCGTCCCGCGGTCGTTCCCGTGGTCCCCAACGCTACGAAGTTGTCGAACGCYGCCTGGGCCTCGTTCTCATCAGCCACGGGGTGCACCTTCCCTTCCGGCGCCTGGGCGCCATACCGGGACCTCCCCCGCAGCGGCACAACAATTCTGCCTCGAACCGAGCACCCCTTGCGACGAAGCTCAACCACCCCCGCAGTGTTCCCCTCACCCACCGGCAGATCCGGGCACCGTCCACCCACCCCTCCAGCCGGCGCGGCCACGAAGTCCGGCAGATGTGCGCTTGCSGGAGGGACCGCTCCGACCGCGATTGCRCTCGGAAGACCTCTTCGGAAACCTCGAAGAATGGGCGTCGACGGACCAACTCCTAGCGACCAGCCCGCCATCCGCATCACCGCAGGAACGCTCGACGGCGCACAGGAAGGTGAGCTGCCATCCATCATGTTGGCAAACGCGTGCGAGCTGTATCGAGACGCCGGCTGCCCGATGAAACCTGCGTCGCGATACAGCTCGCAGGCATTCGCCAGCATCATGTCTTCGAGGTTTCCAAAGAGGTCCGCCGGCCGCAATCGCGATAGCGCCTTCGGGAAGATGGGCTGGCAGTCACACGGTGGCCCCCGTACGGACACCGAAGTCGGTTTCGTGTCAGCTCGCCCGCGCGACGTCGGCTTCCGTGTCCTCGATGCGGCGTTCGAGGTAGCGCAGTTGCGCGATCGCGTTGCGGGCAGTGATCTGCTGGTGGGTGTTGGTCAGTTGACCGCGCCAGGTGCCGAGGAAGGTCCAGGCCCACGACAGCAGGGTCGCGAGGCGGCTGCGGAAGCCGACGACATAGACGACGTGCACGGCCAGCCACATGATCCACGCGAGGAAACCGGTCAGCTCGAGGCCGCCGATCTTGGCGACCGCGTTGAATCGGCAAATGGTTGCCATCGAGCCCTTGTCGCGGTACCGGAAGGGGTTCCGTTCCGGTACCGGGCGTCCCTTGGCTGCGGCGGTGACCTCGGCGGCGATCTGTTTCGCGGCGTAACGGCCCCCTTGGATCGCGACCTGGGCGACGCCGGGCAGACGATCGCGCGACATCATGTCGCCGACAACGAACACATTCGGATTGCCCGGCAGGGTGAGGTCTTCGTCGACGGCCACGCGGCCTGCGCGGTCGATGTCGGCGCCGGACTGTTCGGCGAGCTGGCGACCGAGGGGACTCGCGGCCACCCCCGCGGACCAGACCTTGCAGGCGGATTCGATGCGGTGCTCGATGCCGTCGGTGTCGCGAACGGTTAGTCCGTGGGCGTCGACGTCGGTCACCGACGCACCCAGCCGCACCTCGACGCCCAGCTTTTCGAGGGTTTCCGCCGCCTCGGAGCCGAGGTTGTCCCCGAACGGCGGCAGTACCGTCGAGGCGGCGTCGAGCAGGACGATCCGCGCATCCCGGGGATCGAAGTTGGAGTACGCCCCGACGAGTGTGCGGTGTGCGAGTTCGGCGATCTGGCCGGCCATCTCGACGCCGGTGGGGCCGGCACCGACGACGACGAAGGTGAGTAGGCGTGCCCGCTCCCGCGGGTCGGTGATGACCTCTGCCTGCTCGAACGCGCCGAGGATCCGGCCGCGGAGTTCGAGGGCGTCGTCGATCGTCTTCGTGCCGGGTGCGTGTTCGGCGAAGTGGTCGTTGCCGAAATAGGACTGCTGCGCCCCGGCGGAGACGATGAGGCTGTCGTATCCGGTGACGGTGATCTGCCCGAGGTGTTCGGACGTCACCGTACGTTCGGTCAGGTCGATCGTGATGACGTCGCCGAGTCGGACGGCGGCGTTGGCTTGATCCTTGAGGATCAACCGCGTCGAGGGGGCGATCTCGCCTTCGGAGAGGA
>NZ_JBFUGT010000140.1:0-16246 GCF_056402775.1 Rhodococcus sp. P3_B8 | reverse complement strand
CACCCGGAACAGTTCCCCGGCGATCGCCGCTCCCGCGCCGGGGCCGCGACGGACGAGGCCGGGCTTGGGCGGTGTCGTGGCGAGCGCGGTGAGCCGGTAGGCGTCCGTGGTGGTGACGGTGTCCACGAACCGTGCGCCGATGTCCTCGAGCTGGAAATGCAGGGGCTGTCCGCGCAGGTGGGCTCCGAACACGGCGAGTTCGACACCGTCCGCGACGAGGGTGGGCGCCGGTGCACCGACGAGACGGGCCGCGAGGTCCACGGCCACCTGGTCGGCGAACGCAGGCACCACGAACATGACACCGAACGGGTCGCCGGTGGCGGTCGGGGCGCCCGGGACCGCGACGGCGGCCATATCGAGCAGGTTGCAGAAGTTCGTGTAGGTGCCCATCCGCCGGTTGATGTCGATCGGATCGGCCTGTACGGCAGCGATGGTCGGGTGTTCGGTGGTGGTGGGCAGCAGGRGGCCGTCGAAACCGGCCAGCAGTTCCCCCGTCTGCGCCTTGACGCGGGTGAGCGTGTCGAGGTCGGCGGCGAACTCGTGGCCCGCCGGCTTCCTCGCCGACTCGACGATGGCGGTGACCACCGGATCGGCACCCGCCGGTGCGGTGTCGAGGAATTTCCCGACAGCGGTGTACCGCTCGGCGACGACGGCGCCGTCGTACAGCAGGCGGGCTGCGTCGAGGAGTGGGGAGATGTCGACCGTCTCGACGGAGAAACCTCGGTCCGCCAACGACCCCACCGTGGCGACGAATGCCGCACGGTACTCCGGTGTCAGCAGGTCGAGATTCTCTTCCGCGGGGATCGCGACCCTCGGCTGAGCGGGCGCCGCCAGGCGGACGTCGGACGGCCACGCGCGGCTTCGCGGGTCCGCGCTCGCCGGGCCCGACATGATGCGGGCGGCGGTCACGGCCGTGTCGAGTTCGGTGGCGAAGACGGTGACGCAGTCGTAGTCGACGCAGGCGGGAACGACGCCGTCGGCGGGGATGACGCCGAGTGTCGCCTTGATGCCGACGAGACCGTTGAACGCGGCCGGAACCCGCCCGGATCCCGCTGTGTCGGTGCCGATTCCGATGTCGGCGATGCCGAGGGCGACGGCGACGGCGGAACCGGAGCTGGATCCGCCCGACACCCGTTCGGGGTCCCACGAGCACCGGACGGCGCCGTACGGACTGCGTGTCCCGACCAGCCCGGTCGCGAACTGGTCGAGGTTCGTCTTCCCCAGCACCACAGCGCCCTGCTCGACGAGGCGGCGCACAGCGCTCGCGGTGACGTCGGGGAGGTAGGCGAACTCGGGGCACGCTGCCGACGTCGGCAGTCCCGCGACGTCGATGTTGTCCTTGACTGCCACAACCTTCCCGGCCAGGGGGAGGTTTTCGCCGGCGTCGAGACGGGCCTGCACGGCAAGGGCATCGGCGTGCACGTCCTCGGCGGGCCGGAGGGTGATCCACACTTCCGGACGGTCCACCTCGGCGATCCGCCGGAAGGCATCCTCGACACGGGCGATGGGGGAGAGGGTGGTCTGTCCGCGGTTCACGGCATCGACAGTCATCAGTTTTCTGCTCCAATCACGACGAGAGGGGTGCCCGGTTCGACGATCGCGCCCGGTGACACGAGGACTTCGAGGACTGTTCCGGACGTGGTGAACGCAACCGGCATCTCGAGTTTCATCGCCTCGAGTACCACGGCGTTCTGACCCGGTTCGATGCGTTGCCCGGCCTCGACTTCGACACGCCACACGCTGCCGACCATGGGAGCCTCGACGACGACAGCCCCGGGCGGAACGTCGACCCGTGCCGACGGTTCGGGTGCGGGCGCCTGCTCGACGCGGTCGAATTCGCCCGACGCGCGCCACGCGGACTTCTCCGCCTCGAACGCCGCGGACTGCCGGGAGTCGAACTCGGCGATGGATTCGGCGTTGTCCCGCAGGAACTTCAGGTGGTCGGCGAACGCGAACGTGCCGTCGGAGATCTCGGCGTCGAACCGCCCCGCGACGGCCTGCTCGCGGTATTCGCGCAGCTGCTCCGGGGTGACGGGTTCCCACACGATGCGGTCGAAGAACCGGAACATCCACGGTGTGCCCTCGTCGAAGGGGCGGTGCTGCCGGTAGCCGGACCAGATCGGGACGGTGCGCCCGATCAACTGGTAACCGCCGGGCGACTCCATGCCGTAGACGCACAGGTACTTGCCGCCGATCCCGACCGCGTCGGACGGCGTCCACGTGCGCGCCGGGTTGTATTTGGTGGTGACCAGGCGGTGCCGCGGGTCGAGGGGCACGGCCAGTGGTGCGCCGAGATAGACGTCGCCGAGCCCCAGCACCAGGTACTCGGCGTCGAACACGGCGTCGCGCACGTCGTCGACGCTGTCCAAACCGTTGATGCGCCGGATGAACTCGGTGTTCGACGGCAGCCACGGCGCCTCGTCGCGGACACCGTTGCGGTACCGGTCGATGGCCTCGGCGATGGACGGGTCGTCGAACGACAGCGGCAACCGGACCGTGCGACTCGGCACCACCAGATCGTGTGTCGCGGGCAGCAGTTCCTCGATGTCCTGGAGGATGTCCAGCAACCGGCCGGCGGGAAGTTCGTCGGCGTCGAAATGCAGGTGCAGGGAGCGCACACCCGGAGTGATGTCGATGATGCCCGGGACCCGACGCCGGATCAGAGCTTCCGACAGCGCGTGGACGCGCATGCGGAGTCCGAGGTCGAGTTCCCGGTCCCCGTACTCGACGAGGATGTTGTCGTCGCCGCCGCGGAGGTACGCGACCTCGGGACGGTCCAGTACGGGCGGGATGCGGCGCAGGACCCCGCCGTCGCAGTTCGCCGAGCGGGTTGCCGTGGGCGGAAGATCCAGTCTGCGAGACGAATCCGACGACCGCAGCACGTGCGCACCGTCGTCGGAGACGGCGACGAACCGCACTTCGTCGCCGGGCCTGATCTGCCCGAGTTTCCACCGGTGCGCCTTCACCACGGTGAGGGGACACGCGAAGCCGCCGAGGCTCGGTCCGTCGGGGCCGAGCAGGATCGGGGTGTCGCCGGAGACGTTGAGCGCTCCGACGCTGTACGGGTTGTCGTGCAGGTTCGACGGGTGCAGCCCGGCGTCGCCGCCGTCGGTCCTCGACCAGACCGGCTTGGGGCCGTCGAGTCGGAGGCCGGTCCGGTTCGCGTGGGTCTGGACCTTCCAGGTCGTGTCGTAGAACTGCGCCATGTCGGAGTCGGTGAAGTAGGCGGGCGCCGGCTGCGGTCCCTCGGTGACGGCGAGATGCCACACGTGCGTGAACTCGGGACGCGAGTCCTCCGGGACGGGATGCGGTGCGCCGAGACCCGTGGTGTTCTCGAACAGCGAGTCGTCGAAGAGTCCCAGCACGTCACCGGTGGTGACGGCCTTGCCGGTGATGCCGCCGAACCCGCCGAGCGTGAACGTGGACGCGCTGCCGTGGTACAGCGGAGCGTCGATGCCGCCCCGGAACGCGACGTACGTGCGCAGGCCGGTGTCCGCCGGAGTGCCGACGTCGAGGACCGACCCGGCCGGCGCTTCCACCGGTTCCCACAAGGGGATCGGTTCGCCGTCGAGAGTGACCGGGGTGTCGGCACCGCCCACACAGATCACCGTGGCGTCCGAGAACACGAGGCGCGGCCCCTGCAGGGTGCATTCGAGACCCGGCGCGCCGACCGGATTGCCGACCGCGGTGTTGACCAACTGGAACGACAGGTCGTCCATCGGTCCCGACGGCGGAATACCGACCTCCCACAGTCCGATTCGGCCGGGGTGATCCTGCACTGTGGTCATCGTCCCGGCGCGGAGCACGTCGACGCGTCGGCCGGTCGACCGCAGATCGGCCAGCGACTGCGTGGTGTGCTCGCCGGCCAGCACCGTGTCGGCGACGCAGATCCGCCGCAGCTGGGGCAGGTTCGTCTGGACCCCGTAGATGTGCGTGTCGGCGAGTGCCTCCGCGAGGGCGGCGAACGCCGCCGTGCGCCGGTGCCCGCGGGTGATCACCTTCGCCAGCATCGGGTCGTAGTAGGCACTCACCTCGGTGCCCGTCTCGACCCACGTCTCGACCCGCGTGTGAGCCGGGAACTCGACCCCGGTGAGTCGTCCGGCACTGGGACGGTAGTCGTGGCCGGGGTCCTCGGCGTAGATGCGGGCCTCGACGGCGGTTCCCCTGATCTCGGGTCCGGAGTCGGGCAGCCCGTCGAGCATGGAACCGTCCCCGCGGGCGAGTCTCAGCATCCACTCGACGAGGTCCACCCCGGTGACTTCCTCGGTCACCGGGTGTTCGACCTGCAGTCGCGTGTTCATCTCGAGGAACGACGCTTCCCCGCGGTCCACGTCGTAGACGAACTCGACGGTTCCCGCGGACCGGTAGTTCACCGACGACGCGAGACTGCGGGACGAGCTGAGCAGTTGTTCCACCACGTCGCCGGAGAGTCCGTGCGCCGGGGCCTCCTCGACCACTTTCTGGTTGCGGCGCTGTAGTGAGCAGTCGCGGGTGCCGAGGCTCAGCGTGCGGCCGAGTCCGTCGCCGAACACCTGCACCTCGATGTGCCGGGCGCGGGCGACGAAGCGTTCGAGGAACACCCCGGACGAGGAGAAGTTGGCCTGGGCGAGGCGCTGGACGCGGTCGTAGGCCTCGCGGAGTTCGGCGGCGTCGAAGCACGCCTGCATCCCGATGCCCCCGCCGCCACCGACGGCTTTGATCATCACCGGATAGCCGATGTCGGAGGCCGCGGACAGGGCGGCGTCGACGGAGTCGAGGAGCCCGCTGCCCGCGACGAGCGGGACGCCGACGGCGCGAGCGGCCTCGCGCGCCGTGTGCTTGTTCCCGAACGTGCGGAGCTGTTCGGGGGTGGGGCCGACGAACGCGATCCCGGCGGATTCGGTCGCCGCGGCGAACGTGTCGTTCTCCGAGAGGAAGCCGTATCCGGGATGAATCGCGCCCGCGCCTGTCGCCAGTGCGGCTTCGACGACGGCGTCGGCCCGCAGATACGACTCGGGGGCGGGAGCCGGGCCCAGCCGGACGGCGACGTCGGCCATCTCGACGTGCGCGGCCGCCGAATCGGCGTCGGAGTACACCGCGACCGTCTTCAGTCCGAGGATGTGCGCGGATCGCATGATGCGGCAGGCGATTTCGCCCCGGTTCGCGACGAGCAGAGTGTCGAAGGAGTACTCGATCGGCGGCGTATTCATCCCTGTGGACATGGTTGTATACGCTAAGGACGGGGTGTTTCGCCGAGATTTCTCGAGGTAAAGCGTGGGTTAGTAAGACCTCTCACGGCCCGCGCGGTTCGGGGTCACGGCGAGGAGGGCTGCACCGGGGGTACGAACTCGAATGTCGTTCCGAGCAGCCACACCAGGAGCAGGACCACCGGCAGGTGGAACATGAACTGCAGGAACGTGAATCCCACCAGGTCGCGCGCCTTGAGTCCCAGCACCGCGAGGAGGGGCAGCATGAAGAACGGGTTGATCAGGTTCGGCAGGGCCTCGGCGACGTTGTACACCTGGACCGTCCAGCCCAGGTTCATCCCGACGTCGGTGGCCGACTGCATGACGTAGGGCGCCTCGACCAGCCATTTTCCGCCTCCGGACGGCACGAAGAGGCCCAGCACGACCGTGTAGAGGGCGATGACGACGGTGAAGCCGCCGCCGCTGCCGATGTTCGTGAAGAAATCGGCCAGGTGCTCGGAGATGGTGAGGCCGTTTCTGCCCTCGGCCTTCGTCAGGATCGCGGCCATCGCGGCGTACAGCGGGAACTGGACCAGGATGCCTGCGGTGGCGGGGACGGCCAGCGCGACGGCTTGCAGGAACTTGCGCGGCGTCCCGTGCAGCACCAGCCCCAGCATGAGGAAGACCAGCAGGTAGGCGTTCAGGCTGCTGACGACGGTGAGCACGGGTTTGGTCACCAGCTGGGAGATCAGCCACCCCAACGTCATCAGACCGGCCAGCGCCGGCAGGATCCGGCTGTATTCGAGCCACTCTCCCGGTCGCGATCGGGGTGCCACCTCCTTCGGCCGGTCGTCGAGGTCGACGTCCAGATCCTCGGCGGTGGTGACGGCCGCACCCCTCGGCGCGGAGAAGTGGGCGATGCCCACGGTCAGGGCGATGATGATGACGCACATCAGCAGCGACTGCCAGGTGAAGATCGTGGTCCCGAAGTCGAGGACGCCGGTGATCTCCAGCAGCGCGGGCGGCAGGGACGCGGCGGTGGCCTGGAGCTGCGCGGCGGACGAGGACATGCCGAGCGCCCACACGGCGCCCAGACCCATGAAGGCCGCCGCGCCGAGCGCGCGGTAATCCACTCTCAGGTCGGATCGGCGGGCGATCGCCCGGGCGAGCAGCCCGCCGAACACCAGACTGAGCCCCCAGTTCAGGAAGGAGACCGACATGGACAGCAATGCGACGAAACTGACTGCGGTGCGCCCCGACTGAGGCACCATGGCCAGACGATCGATCAGCCGGGCGACCGGCGGGGAGGTGGCGACGACGTACCCGGTCAGCACCACCATCGCCATCTGCAGGGTGAACGCCGTCAGATCCCAGAAACCGTCACCGAACGCGTCCACGACCGTCTGCGGAGACGAACCGTTGGCCAATGCGGCCACCGAGACGACGAAGACGCCGACGAGCGCGAAGACGTAGGCGTCCGGAAACCATTTTTCCGTCCAGCCGGCCAGCGACTGCGCGACCCGCGCCAGTCCCTTCTCGGAACGGACTTCTTCGGTAGCGGATGTCATGCGGCCGTTCCTCTTCTCTACGCGATGCGGAACCTACGAATAGTCGCGTTCGATCCTCAGAGTCCCGATGGTGGTGGCCAGGGCGTCGTACTGGGTCACCAGAAAGCAGAATTCGATCATCCGGCGGTCGTCGAAGTGGGTGCTCAGCGCCGACCACGCGGCATCGTCCAGGTTGTCGGTGGTGACGAGTTGGTCGACGGCGGTGAGAATGGCGCGGCGGCGCGCGTCCCAGCCGTCCGCGGCGGGACCTTCCAGCACCTGTTCGAGGAGCGCCGGGGTGACGCCCGCCCGGCGTCCGAGGCGCACGTGGTGATCCATCTCGTAGCCGCACTTCCGCAGGTGCGCCACGCGAAGGATGATCAATTCGGTCTCGTACCGGGAGATCTGCCCGCCCGGCATCAGCTTGCCGGAGTACTGCAGCCACGCACGGAAGAGGCCCCTCGTGCGGCCCACCGTGCTGAACAGATGAGCGTCCGGCACACCGGCGACACGGGAGATGATTCGCCACAACACCCAGTTGACGGGGCCGAGTTCCTTCAGACGTCCGGGTGGAATGCGTGCGGTCACGCCGCCCCCTCTCCTTCTGCTCGTCCCCTCGTGGGAACGGCTGCGTGCGCGCGTAGTTCGATCGAACGGGTCATCTCCGTGGCCCGAAGTGCGAGCATACGCACAGAATCCGTTCCGGGTACCCGGGACGGTGCGTATATCCGATTCTTCCGTCCCGCGATTGCCCGCTCGAGTGCGTCGACCGCCACCGTGATCGAGGAGGTCCGGGTCAGTGCGCTGCCGCGGGGTGGGGGAACCGCGACGCCGTCGAAATCGATCAGGGTCCGGTCCGTGTCGATCTCGCCGAGCCGGGCGATGCCGACCCGGGTCCCCAGCGATTTCATCTCGTCCCGCAGGACCTCGCCGAGTTCCTCGGCACCGCCTCTCGTGGCGCCGTGGACACCACGCAGGGGGCTGAACGTCGTCGACGACGCCACGACGAGCGCGTACCCGTTGCGGTGCCCGATGTGCGGTCCCGCGGCCCGCAGCGTGTGGTACGTCCCCATCACGTTCACCTCGATGGCATACCGCATCACCTCCGGATCACCCTCGACGATGTGCGCCGGGGGCGTCACGCCCGCGTTGGCGACGACGACGTCGAGGCCGCCGAGCCGGTCGGTGAGGTAGTCGAACGAGTCCTCGACGGCTCGCCGGTCGCGGGTGTCGCAGCGACGCCACGGCGCCCGGCCGCACGTGGTGGCCGTCTGTTCGAGGAGTTCGGGTTCGAGGCCGAGCAGCGCGACACGGGCGCCCCGCTCGTGAAGTCGTCTGGCGAGTCCGGCGCCGATACCCCGGGCTGCGCCGGTGATCAGGACGCGGCGTCCGACCAGATTCTCTTCGAGAGTGCGTGACATGAAGCGAGTTCCCAACCTGTGTTACCGAGCGGTAGCAAGACGCTAGCACCCGCTCGGTTCGTTGGTGGAAAAAATCTCCAACCGAGTTGGACAACTGTCTCAATCGCGGATCGCCCACGCCATGCGCGCGAGGGAAAGTGCCTGCTCAGCACGCTCGATGACCACCTCACGCGACTCGCTGATGTGCGCGAGCAGTGTGTCGTACGCGGAATCCAGCTTGCCGTCGAGGGCGAGCTCGGCCACCGAGATGTGCTCGTCGACGGTCGCGCTCATGCGGTCGGGGGTGAGGTAGTCGAACATCCGGACCGGCCGCACCTTCGCGTTCACGTTGACGAGCGCATCGGACAGCGCGCGGTTGCCTGCCGACTTCAGCAGAACGGTGTGGAACTGCTCGTCGAGCGCCACGAACCCGGCGTCCGGCTCGGGGTTCTCCTTCCGCAACGCGTACCACCGGTCGAGCTCGGGTCCGAGAACGTCCGGGTCGTGCGACAGCGACTCGTCGGCGCGGACCCGGGCGATTCCCTGGAGCTCGAGCGTGATGCGCAGTTCGTACAGTCCGGCCAGCTCGTCGATGCGGGGGCGGTACGGAAACAACCCGCCCACGTCGCGCTGGACGAGTCCGTCGGCGAGGAGCCGGGCCAGGGCCTCCCGCACCGGCGTCCGCGACACCCCGTAGGTGTCGGCGAGACGCTCCTCGCCGAGACGCTGTCCCGGTGGGATCCGGCCGCTCATCAGGTCGGTGCGCAGCGACAGATACACGTGATCGCTGAGGGAGCCGGCCGGTTCTCGGCGTGCCATCAGATCGCCATCGCCGCGCGGACGTCGGAGACCGCGGTACGGACGTCGGAACCGGGTGCGGCGCCACCGGCGCCGGAGGACGTGACCCGCCCCGACTCGAGGACGTAGTAGCTCTCGGCGGATTCGAGAGCGAACCCGATGTGCTGTTCCACCAACAGGACTCCGAGTCCGCCGCGGCGGGTGAGTTCCATGATGGTGCGCTCGATCTCGGCCACGACGGACGGCTGAATGCCTTCCGTCGGTTCGTCGAGGATCAGCATCTTCGGTTCCGTGATCAGGGCCCGCGCGATGGCAAGTTGCTGACGCTGCCCACCGGAGAGGAGACCGGCACGCCGGTCGAGCAGGCCGCGTAGAGCCGGGAACAGATCCAGCACCTCGCCGACGAGTTCCTTTCCGCGCTTGCGGCCGTCGGCCACCACCTGAAGGTTCTCCGCGGTGGTCAGCTGACCGAACGACTGCTGGCCCTGCGGCACGTAGGCGAGGCCGCGCGCCACCCGGGCGCTCGGCCGCAACGCCGTGACGTCCTCGCCGTCGAACAGCACCCGCCCGGAATCGACCTTGATCAGTCCGACCGCCGCCCGCAGAAGCGTCGTCTTGCCCGCTCCGTTGTGTCCCATCACCGCGGCCACACCGTCCGACGGGACCGTCAGCGAGACTCCGTGGATCACTTCGGTTCGGCCGTACCCGGCCCGGATGTTCTCAAGCTCGAGCATCGCTGTCCTCCTTCGAAACCTCGGGCTGCAGTTCGGGGGCGGCACCGGCCGCGGCGGTCCCGAGGTACACCTCCTGCACCCGTGGATCGGCCTGCACCTGCTCCACGGTTCCCTCGCTCAGCACCTTCCCGGCGTGCAGCACGGTCACCGACGTCGCGAACGCGCGCATGAAGTCCATGTCGTGCTCGACCACCACGACGGTCCGCTCACCGCCGATGCGGCGCAGCAGGTTTCCCGTCTCGTCGCGTTCCTCGTGGCTCATGCCGGCCACCGGCTCGTCCAGCAGCAGGACGGAACAGTTCTGCACCAGCAGCATTCCGATCTCCAGCCACTGCTTCTGTCCGTGCGCGAGGATTCCGGCCGGGGTGTCGCGCAGCTTGCCGAGACCCGTGACGTCGAGCGCCTCCTCGATGGCAGGGAGCACCGTCTTGCGTCGGCGCAGCAGTGTGAGCGCCGACCGGCTTGCGCCCGCCGCGATGTCGAGGTTCTGGAGAACCGTCAGCTCCTCGAACACGCTCGCGGTCTGGAACGTGCGGCCCACACCGAGCCGGGCGATGCGGTGCACCTTCTTGCCGATCAACTCGACACCGGACTTCGTGACCGATCCCGTCGCGGGGACGAGCCCGGTGATGGCATCGACGAGAGTGGTCTTGCCGGCGCCGTTGGGACCGATGAGGAACCGCAGGTCGCCCTGCATCAGGGTGAGGTCGACGCCGTCGACCGCCTTGAAGCCGTCGAAGCTGACCCGAAGGTCCCGGACCTCGAGGTACTCGCTGGACATTCCGGCGTTGCCGCCGAGCACCGGCTCCTTGGCCGTGGCAGGAATCGTCATCGGGCCATCTCCATTCGTTCCGTCGGCTCGGTCTCGTCTTCCGGTCCGGGCGGGGCAGGTTCGTCGGAGGAGGCCTTCTTCTTCCGCTTCAGCAGCGCGAACAGCCCCGCGACACCGGCCGGGAAGAAGCCGACGACCACGATGAACAGCAGGCCCTGCGCGTACGTCCAGCCGGACGGGAACGACTCCGAGAACGCGCTCTGCGCCCACGCCACCCCGATGGCGCCGAGGACCGGGCCGAGGAGCGTGGAACGTCCGCCGATGGCCACCCCGATCAGGAACGCGATCGACGGGACGATCCCGACGTCGGCGGGGGAGATGATGCCGACGATCGGAACGAACAGCGCGCCGGCGAGGCCCGCGAAGAACGCGGCCGTCACGTAGGCGACGAGTTTGATGTTCGCCGGGTCGTACCCGAGGAAGCGGACGCGCTCCTCCTGATCCCGGACGGCGACGAGCAGTTCGCCGTAACGGCTGTTCATCAGCTGCCGGGTGATCGCGACCACGGCCAGCAGCATGCCGGCGGCGATGAAGAACAGCATCTGCTTGTTGGCCGGATCGTTCAGGTTGAAACCGAAGAACGTGCGGAACCGGTTGAGGCCGTTGCTTCCTCCGGTGCTCTGCTGGCCGACCAGCAGGATGGCGAATGCGGCGGCGAGCGCCTGGCTGAGGATCGCGAAGTAGGCGCCCTTGACGCGGCGCTTGAACACCCCGAGCCCGAGGACGAACGCCACCAGCGCCGGGATCAGCAGGATTCCCAGGATCGTCACGATCGGCGACGTGAACGGCACCCAGTAGCCCGGCAGCTCCCGGATGCCCGCGATCTGCATGAAGTCGGGCACCGTGTCTCCGCGGAGTTCGGCGTCGGCGATCTTCAGATGCATCGCCATCATGTAGGCACCCAGCCCGAAGAAGACACCCTGGCCGAGGGTGAGCATGCCGCCGCGGCCCCACGCCAGGCCGATACCGACCGCGACGATCGCGAAGCACAGGAACTTGCCGAGCAGACTCAGCCGGAAGTCGCTGAGAACCGCGGGGGCGACGACGAACAGAAGCAGCGCGGCCAGTGCGAATCCCGCCCACGCGCGGTAGCGGCCACTCGTCAGGATGCTCATACGAGACTCCTCGTCTTGACGGCGAACAGGCCCTGCGGCCGAACCTGGAGGAACACCACGATGACCACGAACACGATGACCTTGGCGATCGACGCCGTGGTCGAGTACTCGACGAACGAATTGAGGATGCCGAGTGCGAACGCGGCGATCACCGCGCCCTTCATCTGACCCAGGCCGCCGACCACGACCACCAGGAACGCGTCGATGAGGTAGCTCTGCCCGATGGTCGGACTCGTCGAGCCGATCAGGGTGAGCGCCACACCCGCGACACCCGCCAGACCGGAACCGATGAAGAACGTCGTCACATCGGTTCGGCGACTGGAGATCCCGCTCGTCTCCGCGAGGTCGCGGTTCTGCACGACGGCGCGGATGCGGCGTCCCATCGGGGACTTCTGCATCGCCAGCGACAGCGCGACGACGGCCACGACGGCCAGCACCAGGATGAACAGGCGCGTCTTCGGCACCACCGCGCCCAGGATCTCCACACCACCGGAGAGCCACTCCGGTGCGGCGACGTTGACGGCGGGCGCACCGAAGACGTCCCGTGCCAGCTGCTGCAGGATCAACCCCACACCGAACGTCACCAGCAGCGTGTCCAGCGGCCGGTGGTACATCCGCTTGACGAGGGTGACCTCGAGGAGGACACCCATCGCGCCACCGACCACGAAGCCGACGAGCAGAGAGATGAACAGAGAACCGGTGGCGCTCGATACCACCTGCTGCACCACATACGCCGTGTACGAGCCGGCCATGATGAATTCGCCGTGGGCCATGTTGATGACGCCCATCTGGCCGAACGTCAACGACAGCCCCAGCGCCGCGAGCAACAGAATCGATCCGATACTCAATCCGGTGAACAGCTGTCCGATCACTACATCCATCGATGTATGTCCTCTCTCTTCCCTCGTGCTCGTCGGACCGGGTTCTAGCTACCCAGCGACTCGGCCCACGGGTAGGACTTCAGGTACGGGTCCGGCTGGATCGGTGTGCCCGAATCCCAGACCGTGTAGATCAGGCCGTCGTTCCGGATCTCACCGATGCGCGCGGTCTTGGTGATGTGGTGGTTGGACCCGTCGATGGTGACCAGTCCCTCCGGGGCGGCGAACGTGACGCCGTCCGCGTTGTCCTGGATGTCCTTGGTGGCGAAGGAGTTCGCCTTCTCGACGGTGTTCTTCCACAGGTACACGGACGTGTAGGCGGCTTCCATCGGGTCGGACGTCGGCTTGTTCGCGCCGTACCGGGCCTTGTACGCGTCGACGAACTTCTTGTTCTCCGGCGTGTCGATGGTCTGGTAGTAGTTCCAGGCGGTCAGTTGGCCCTCGATGTTCTGGACGCCGATACCGCCGACCTCCTCCTCGGCGATCGACACGGACACGACGGGCATGTCGGCGGGCTTCAGGCCGACGTTCGCGTACTCGCGGAAGAACGCGACATTGGAGTCGCCGTTGAGGGTGTTGAAGACGGCGTCCGCATCGGCGGAGCGGACCTTGTTGACGATGGTCGAGAAGTCGGTGGAGCCGAGCGGGGTGTAGTCCTCACCCTTGATCTCGATGCCGTTGGCCTCCGCGTACGCCTTGATGATGCGGTTGGCGGTCTGCGGGAACACGTAGTCGCTGCCCACCAGGTACAGCGACTTGACGCCCTTCTCCTTCAGGTAGTCGAGTGCGGGCACGATCTGCTGGTTGGTGGTGGCCCCGGTGTAGAAGATGTTCTTCGAATCCTCGAGGCCCTCGTACTGCACGGGGTAGTAGAGCAGCGAGTTGTTGTCCTCGAACACGGGCAGCATCGCCTTGCGGCTCGACGACGTCCAACCGCCGAACACGGCTGCGACGCAGTCACTGCTGATCAGCTTCTCCGCCTTCTCGGCGAACACGGTGGGCTCCGAGGCCCCGTCCTCCGCGACGATCTGGATCTTCTTGCCGAGCACGCCGCCCGAGTTGTTGATCTCGTCGACCGCGAGCGCGATCGAATCCCGGACGGTCACCTCGCTGATGGCCATCGTGCCGGACAGCGAGTTCAGCGACCCGACCTTGATCGTGTCTCCGGAGGTGTCCACACAGGACGCCGCGGTGGACTCGCCGGCCGTGTCGGACGCCTTGCTGCCACAACCGGTCAGCACGAGCCCGATGGCGGCGAGCGCGGTCGGTGCAGCGAGGGCGCGCTTGGAGAAGGTGCGCATGTACGGGCCTTTCCGTCGGAGGACTGGGGACCTCCGCAACCCGGGACATGTATCCGCCCCACGTATACAGAGGTGTATTCGTGGGGCGAACATTAAGCGGCCGTTGTTGCGCCTGAATGTCTGTCGGTGACGTGTTCGTGACGCGAATTACGGTTACGTGAACAACCGCTCACAGCGCTCCCGGCGGGGCCGGAGGCTGCTGCCGCTGCGGCCAATGTGACACCGGTTCAGTCGGATTGAACCGATGTGACACAAGGGCGAGTCAGCGGATCAGGTACGGGGAGACCGAACTCTGGTGCTCACTGATGTCGAGTTGCTTGCCGAGCGGCGGGAACGCGCGCTGCGGGCAGTTGACGCGCTCGCACACCCGGCAACCGGCGCCGATCGGGGTGCCCGGGTTGGAATCGTCGAGGTCGAGACCGTCGCCGTAGACGAGCCGGTGGGCGTGCCGGATCTCGCAGCCGAGCCCGATCGCGAAGATCTTGGCCGGCTGGCCGTAGCGCTGGGCGCGACGTTCGACGGTCCGGGCGATCCACAGATACCGGCGGCCGTCCGGCATCTGCGCGATCTGGTTCATGATCTTGCCGGGGTACGCGAACGTCTCGTACACGTTCCACAGCGGGCACGTGCCGCCGCTGGTGGAGAAGTGGAACCCGGTGGCGGACTGCCGCTTCGACATGTTCCCGGCCCGGTCGACGCGGACGAACATGAACGGAACGCCGCGCAACTTCGGACGCTGCAGCGTCGAGAGGCGGTGGCAGATCGTCTCGTAGCTCACCGAGTAGAACGCGGACAACCGCTCGATGTCGTACCGGAAGTCCTCGGCCACGTCGTGGAACTGGCCGTACGGCAGCACCGTGGCCGCAGCGAAGTAGTTGGCCAGCCCGAGCCGGGCGAGCGCCACGGACTCGTCGCTCGTGAAGCCGCCCTCGGCCACCAGCTTGTCGAGCAGGTCGCCGTATTCGAGGAACGCCAGCTCGGTCGCGAACTTGAACACCTGCTGGCCGCCCGACAGGTGCGGCGAGATCTCCAGCAGCCGGGATTCGGGGTCGTACCGGTGCAGGACGTTCTCGCCCAGGTCGATGCGCTTGACGATCTGCACGTCGTGCACGGTCTGCAACCTGCGGGCGATCTCACCGCCGACGTCGCCGCGGTGGAATCGCATGCGCGCGGTCAGTTCCTCCGCCGCCGTGTCCAGTTCGTGCAGATAGTTCTGCCGCTGATAGAAGTAGTCGCGGACCTCTTCGTGCGGCATCGTGATCGAGCCGCTACCACTGCCGTCGCTGTAGCGGTCCTCAGTGGCGAGAGCCAGCTGCGCGGTGGTGTTACGGAAGCGGCGGTGCATGTTGACCATCGCCTTCGCCAGGCCCGGATGCGACGCCACCATCTCCGCGATCTCCTGGGCGTCCGCGTCGATGCCCATCTCCTGATCCAGCGCCACCTCGCGCATCTCCGCGATCAGGCGAGTGTCGTCCTGGGATGAGAAGAACGTGGTGTCGACGCCGAACACCTCGCTGATCCGCAGCAGCACCGGCACCGTCAGCGGCCGCACGTCGTGCTCGATCTGATTGAGGTAGCTGGCGGAGATCTCCAGCGTCTTCGCCAGCGCCGCCTGGCTCAGTCCACGCTCGGTTCGGAGCTGACGCAACCGGGTGCCGACGAAGGTCTTGGACATACGGCAATGGTACCGGCGCAGGTCAGATGTGCGAACGGAACCTTCGCAAGATTTACTCGCGCGGGTCGGGACGCGGTGATGCGGGGCGAATGTACCTCTGGGCGCACTGGAGGCGCTGAAAGGTACATTCGCCCGCGCTCAGGCCTTGTTCTCCGAGCGCGGCGCGCCGACACCCGGGTCGATYTGGAACGGACCCGACGCGGACGGTGCGACGGGGAAGTCGAACATCGCCGTCGGCAGGTACACCGTCGAGCAGGAGTTCGGGATGTCCACCACCCCCGACAGCCGGCCCTCGATCGGTGCGGCGCCGAGGAGGAGGTAGGCCTGCTCGGGGCTGTACCCGAACTTGGTGAGGTAGTCGATCGCGTGGAGACAGGCCCGCTGATACGACAGGTGCGAGTCGAGGTACTTCTGTTCCCCGTCGAGGGTGACGGACGTTCCGGAGAACGCGAGCCACTCCGAGTACTGCGGGTCGGTGTTGCCGGGCATGAAGATCGCGTTCTCGGACACGCCGTACGTGTCCATGCCGCCCTTGATGATGTCGACGCGCAGGTCGATGAAGCCACCCATCTCGATGGCGCCGCAGAACGTGATCTCGCCGTCGCCCTGGGAGAAGTGCAGATCGCCGACGGACAGGTTCGCGCCGTCGACGAACACCGGGTAGAAGACGCGGCTGCCCTTGGTGAGGTTCTTGATGTCCTGGTTGCCGCCGTTCTCGCGTGGGGGCGCGGTGCGGGCGGCCTCGCAGGCGACGCGGTCGAAGTCGGCGCCCGACAGGGACCCGAGGACGGCGTCCTGCGG
>NZ_JBFUGT010000139.1:0-16433 GCF_056402775.1 Rhodococcus sp. P3_B8 | reverse complement strand
CCACCGCGGTGCCGGTAGATCGACCCGAACCGGGCGTCCACCCGCAGCCACGACGCGGTGGCACGCACCCGGACCAGTTCGGAGGCGTCGATGCGCTCGAGGTCGATGTCGGCGGTCAGCCGATCCGAGCCCGCGTGCGGAACGAACCCCATCGCGGTGAGAGCAAACACCACCCGCATCGGGATGCCGACCGTGTGCTCCGAGCCCGCCACCTGCAGGACTTCCTGGTCGAGGAGCGATGCGGGCGGGCCGTGGCCGCTGCCGTGCTCCTGCGCCAGGGCCGCACCGCGCTGCGCGAGGTCGACGAGGACACGCGCCGGGACGTCGTCGACGTGAACGAAGCCCTCCGTCGGAGGCAGCGCGCCCCGCCACGCCGAATCCATCGAGAACCCCGGATCGATGTCGGCTGCGGTCGCGGCTTCGAGAGCGGCGAGCAGTTGGTCGCCGGCAGCCGACGTGTCGTCGGGGGTGATGGTCCCCGCGACCGTGCGCACCGCCAGCGCGTCGAAACCGGTCGCCGCCCAGATCGTCAGCCGGCCGGGTCCGCGTTGACGCAGACGCACCACCGTCGACTCGTCCAACCGGACCACCCGGGTGAGGAACGTGGCGAGATCACCGCGCTCCGTGGCGTCCGGGATCGACAGGACGCGCTCATACACGCTGCCAGCTCTCCAGGTACGCCCGCTCGACGTCGGTGATTCTGCGCAGGCGCTGGGTGTCGATGTCGAACGCCGCGATCTGCGTCGACGCGATGATGGACGGCGCGACCGAAACGTCGACGCCCTTCGGGCGTACCTCGTAGTTGATCGTGAAATCGACGGCGCGCACCTTTTCCACCCACATCAGGACGTCGAGCGGTGAATCGCTGTGCCGGAGTTGCCCGCGGTAGCGCACATGGAGGTCCGCGATGACCGCGCCGTCACGCAACGTGACGGTCGGACGGTCGTCCTCGAACAGCCAGGGAATCCGCGCCTCCTCCAGCAACGTCACCATCCGTGCGTGGTTGATGTGCTGGAAGACGTCCATGTCCGACCATCGAACTTCGACCTCCGCGTGAAAACCCTCTCTCAACGTCATACCTCCGATCGGGTGCCCATACCTCGCACCATGCTGCGTACCTGACGCGCCGCCACCGAGAGCGTCGCGAGGTCAAGGGTCCCAGACTCGAATATTTCGGTGAGAGCGGACCTCGCCCTGGCCAGCCGGGACGCGTTCGTCGACTCCCAGTCGTCGATCTTCTCCTGCGGCGTCTCGTGAGGTTCACCACCCAGGAGCACTTCCATCGTGAGCTGACGCAGCGAACTGTAGAGGTCGTCGCGCAACGCGAGGCGGGCCAGCGAATGCCAGCGGTCACCCCGCGCGAGAGTGGACACGGCGCTCAGCAGCCAGTCGATGCCGAGGTGCGCGTCAAGCTCGTAGTACAGCTCGGCGACCTCGTCGATGTCGCGTTCGGCGATGTCGGCGATGTCGCTGATGTCGAGCAGACAGAACTTGTCCAGAAGCCGGAACACCTCGAACGCGAGGTCCTCGGGCGCGCCGCGGACGACGAGCGGCCGCGCCCGCGTCTCCACGTCGGCGAGCTGATGCCCCCGCACGAGCTGCGGCACCCTCGGCGAGAGTGCACGGAAGTCGGCCGAGTACCGGGCGATCTCGGCGCCCACGGCGAGGGGCTGAGGCCGATTGGTCAGGAACCAGCGGGACGCGCGGTCGAGAACCCGGCCGGACTCGAGAATCAGGTCGTCCTCGATGTCCGCCGCGATGTCCGCCGACCGGATCCTCGACCACAGCTCGGGCAGGGCAAAGATCTCGGTGACCGCCGCGTAGGCGCGGATGGCGTCGGTGCTGCTCGCACCCGCCTCGTCCGCCAACCGGTACGCGAACGTGATGCCGCCGTTGTCGATGGTCTCGTTCGCGAGCATCGTCGCCACGATCTGCCTGCGCAGAGGATGCGCCTTGATCGCCGTGCGGAACCGCTTGCGCAACACCGTCGGGAAGTACCGCGGCAGCCGCGGCGCGAACGTCTCGCTGTCGGGCAGGTCCGTCGCGAGGAGGTCGTCCTTGAGCGTGAGCTTCACGTGYGCGGTGAGGGTCGCGAGTTCCGGAGACGTCAGTCCCTGTCCGGCCTGCCTGCGTCGGGCGATCTCCTCGTCGGTGGGCAGGGCCTCGAGCTTCCGGTCGAGTCCGCGACGCGACGCCAGGTGCTCGATCTGCCGGCGATGCACGCTCAGCATCGGTGCCGCGCTGGTCCGGGAGACACCGAGGAGATTGTTCTGCGCGATGTTGTTCGCGAGCACGAGTTGGGCGACCTCGTCGGTCATCGACGCCAGCAGCGGATTGCGTTCCTCCCGCGGCAGCCCGCCGCTGCTCACCAGCGAGTCCAGCAGGATCTTGATGTTCACCTCGTGATCGGAGCAGTCGACGCCCGCGGAGTTGTCGATGGCGTCGGTGTTGATCCGGCCGCCGTTCTGGCTGTACTCGATCCGGCCGAGCGCCGTCACCCCGAGGTTGCCGCCCTCGCCGACCACCTTCGCCCGCACCTCGTTGCCGTCGACGCGCACGGAGTCGTTGCTCTTGTCGCCCACCATCGCATTGGTCTCGGTGGACGCCTTGACGTACGTGCCGATGCCGCCGTTCCACAGCAGATCCACCGGGGCACGCAGGATCGCCCGGACCAGTTCCGGCGGGGAGAGTTCGGTAACGGCGTCGTCGAGTCCGAGCGCGGCACGCGCGGCGGCACTGATCGGGACCGATTTGCGGGTCCGGTCCCACACTCCCCCGCCCTCGCTGATGATGCTGGTGTCGTAGTCGGCCCACGACGACCGGGGCAGCGCGAACATCCGGGACCGCTCCGCGAAGGACCTGGCGGGGTCCGGATCGGGGTCGAGGAAGATGTGCCGGTGGTCGAACGCCGCCACCAGCCGGATGTGCCGGCTCAGGAGCATGCCGTTTCCGAACACGTCGCCGCTCATGTCGCCGACACCGACCGCGGCGAAGTCCTGGGTCTGGGTGTCGACCCCCATTTCCCGGAAGTGCCGTTTCACGCTCTCCCAGGCACCGCGCGCGGTGATGCCCATCCCCTTGTGGTCGTACCCGGCCGACCCGCCCGACGCGAACGCGTCGCCGAGCCAGAATTTGTACTGCTCCGCAACAGAATTGGCGAGGTCGGAGAATTTCGCGGTGCCCTTGTCCGCGGCCACGACGAGATACCGGTCGTCGCCGTCGCGCCGCACCACCCGGGCCGGGGGCACGATCTCCCCCGACACCTGATCGACGTTGTCGGTGAGGTCCAGGAGCCCGCAGATGAAGGTGCGGTAGCAGTCCTGGCCCGCCTCGAGAGCGGCGGCGCGGTCGGTCGCCGCGTCCCCCGAGGGTGTCGGCGGATTCTTGACGACGAAGCCGCCCTTTGCACCGACCGGGACGATCACCGCGTTCTTCACGGCCTGGGCCTTCGCCAACCCCAGGATCTCGGTGCGGAAATCCTCACGCCGGTCCGACCAGCGCAGCCCGCCGCGGGCGACGGACCCGAACCGCAGGTGCACACCCTCGACGTCGGGTGAGTACACGAAGATCTCGTACTTCGGGCGGGGCTTCGGCAGTTCCTGGATCGACGTCGGATCGAGCTTGATCGACAGGTACGTGGGCGGCTCCCCGGTCTCGCCGACGACGAAATAGTTGGTGCGCAGCGTCGACTTGATCAGCCCGAACAAACCGCGCAGGATGCGGTCCGCGTCGAGGCTGACCACGGCGTCGATGTACTCCCGCAGACGGGTGTCGAGTTCGGACACCAGATCGGGTGAGGGCGTCTCCGGATCGAACATCGCCTCGAACAACTCGACGAGTGTGTACGCCGAACGGGGATTCGCCAGCGCAACCCCCTCGATGTGGAACTGACTGTACGGAAAACCCGCCTGACGCAGGTACTTTGCATACGTCCGCAGGATCACGGCCTGCCGCCACGACACTCCCGCCCGCAGGATCAGCTCGTTGAACCGGTCGGCCTCCGCCCGCCCGAACCAGACCGCGGTGAAGGCATCCGTGAACCGTTCCTGAAGCTTCGGTGCGGCAGCGGACGCCTCCTCGGCCGCGAGTTCGGCATCCAGGTCGTCCTCCACCGAGGAGCGGAGCAACTCCGCGGGCACCGACAACCCGAAATCGTAGATCCAGCACGTCAACCCGTCCGGCCGCGGAATCAGATAGGGCCGTTCGTCGAGCACCTCCACACCCAGGCTCTGTAGCACCGGAAGCACCTGGCTCAGCGAAATACCGTCCCCGCCCACGTACAGGGTGAATCGCCAGTGCCCGACCTCCGCCCCGGGATCGCGGTAGAGCAGCAGATCGATGGAACCGTCTTCGAGCGCCTCCAGCCTCGCGAGATCCGACAACGCGCGTGTGGCGTCGAAATCCTCCTTGTACCCCTCGGGCAGGACGGCGGCATAACGCTGCGCCAGAACGGGATCCACACCTGTGGTCACCGGGAGGAGGTCGCCGAGATGGTCGTCCCAGCTGCGGCTCGCCTCGGCCAGCATGGCCTGGACCCGTTCGCGGTCGGCGTCCGAGAGGTCGAGCCGCGACCCCATCTGTTCGGCGCTCTTGCGGATCGTCACGTGCAGCAACGCCAGGTCGGACTCGGTGACGCGCGCGGTGTATTCCAAAGTGCCGCCGCCGAATTCCCGCAGCAGGATGTCCTGCATCGCGAGCCGGACCCGGGTGGTGTACCGGTCGCGGGGCAGATAGATCAGGCAGGAGACGAATCGCCCGAGGAAATCCTCGCGCACGAACAGACGCACCTGACGCCGGAGCCCGATGCTGTGCACGGCGGTCACCGTGTCGAACAGTGTGTCGGCGTCGCTCGAGAACAGCTCGGTACGCGGGAACGACTGGATGACCTCCAGCATCGCCTGCCCCGAATACGAGTTCAACTGGAACCCCGCACGGTCGATCACCTTGCGCACCCGGCGAGCGATCACGGGAATGTCGAGGACGTTCTCGTGCAGCGCCGTGACCGTGAAGACCCCGAGGAACCGGTGCTCACCGGTGATGTTGCCGTTCTCATCGAGAATGCTCACGCCGACGAAGAACGGGTAGACCGAGCGGTGCACGGTCGCGGGGAACGAGCCCTGCGTGAGCACGAGCAGGGGACGGTCGGGGATCTCGGCGGCCGGCGGCAGACTCAGCGGGCCTTCGGTGACCGTGTCGGAGCGCAGCAGTCCGAGACCGCTGCCCGGCACCACCTGCAGGCTGCGGGCGCCGGAACTGTCCGGCTCCCCCAGTTCGAAGCGGCGGTAGCCGAGGGCCGCATAGTTGCCCTGCGACATCCACCGCAGCAGATCGGCACAGTCCTCCAGGTCGTCCTTCGACACGCCGGGACACGGTGTGGACGTCTCGAGTTCGTCGGCGAGTGTCCGCTCGAGCTTGCGCATGATGTCGGTGTCCCGGACCACCTGGCGCACGTCGGCGAGGACGGTGCCCACTTCCTTCTCGAGTGTGTCGAGAACCGCGGAGTCGGCACGTGGATCGAGTTGGACGTGAATCCACGACTCGGCGAGGCTGCCCTCGTCGGCATCCTTGGCCTTGTCTCCCATGAGGATTCCGCGCAGCGCACCGATCGGATCGCGCCGGACCGAGACGATGGGATGCACGAATTCGCTGATCCCGATGCCCAGGCGGTTCAGCAGCGCGGTGATCGATTCGACGAGCAGCGGCATGTCGTCCGTCACGATCTGCAAGGACGCACCGAGTTCGCGCCCGTCACCCGGGCGGTAGACCCGGGTGACCGCGCGCTCCGGCGGACGATGCAGGGCAAGTGTCAGATGTGCGCCGAGCACGGCCCCGGAGGCGCCGTTGACGGCGCTCTCGCTGTCACCGCGATCGACGTGACGGAAATACACGGCTGCGAGAGTCGGCACCTGAGACCGGAGACCTTCGGGCAGATTCCGCGCCCACTCCGCATCTTTCAGTGCTGCCGATTCCGTCATCGGGGCTCACTTCCTCTTCGTTCCGATCGCCGCGGGCAACTCTCTCGAGACTAGCCCGCGGCGATGGGAACAGAGGGTGAACTTCGGGCACCGCGCGCGCCGGATCCGTCAGCCGGTGGTCACCGGCGCGAGGTACCGCTCGAGCGCGTCCCGTTCCGCCTCGGAGAGCGGACGCGAGCGTTCGGCCTTCGCGTCGAACGCCACCATCAGGGCGTCGCCCGTCGCGCAGCGAACCCCGTCGCGGTTCGTGAGGACGTGCCGGATCGTGTACGACGAAGTGCCGACATGGAGCACCGACACGTCGATCGTCAGCGGACCGGAGGCATCGGTGACGGGACGCAGGAATTCCACGTCCATCTTGCGCACCACCGTGGCGCCCGCCCGGGCACCCACCGACTCCAGCTCCGACGACAGGAAATGCACACGTGCTTCCTGCATGTACTCGACGAAGCGGGTGTTGTTGACGTGACCCAGCCGGTCGGAGTCACCCCACCGGACCTGGATCTCGTACGTGAAGACCTTCGACTCCACCAAGGGTCAGTCCCTCGTGAGCTTGCGGTGCGTCACGCGGTGCGGACGCGCCGCGTCCGGTCCGAGCCGCTCGACCTTGTTGGCCTCGTAACCCTCGAAGTTGCCCTCGTACCAGTACCAGGCGGCTTCGTTGTCGCCGAAGCCGCCCTCCCACGCGAGGATGTGCGTGCAGGTGCGGTCGAGGAACCAGCGGTCGTGGGAGATCACGACGGCGCAGCCGGGGAACTGCTCGAGGGCGTTCTCCAGCGAACCGAGGGTCTCGACGTCGAGGTCATTGGTCGGTTCGTCGAGCAGGATCAGGTTTCCGCCCTGCTTGAGCGTCATCGCGAGGTTCAGGCGGTTGCGCTCACCACCGGAGAGAACGCCCGCCGGCTTCTGCTGATCGTGGCCCTTGAACCCGAACGAGCTGATGTACGCGCGCGACGGCATCTCCGTCTGGCCGACCACGATGTGATCGAGACCGTCGGACACGACCTCCCACACCGTCTTGTCGGGGTTGATGCCCGTACGGTTCTGGTCGACGTAGCTGAGCTTGACGGTCTGACCGATCTTCACCTCACCGGCGTCCGGCTCCTCGAGCCCGACGATGGTCTTGAACAGTGTCGTCTTACCGACACCGTTGGGGCCGATCACGCCGACGATGCCGTTACGCGGCAGGGTGAACGACAGGTCCTTGATCAGAACCCGGCCGTCGAAGCCCTTGTCGAGGCTCGAAACCTCGACCACGACGTCGCCGAGACGCGGCGGCGCCGGGATCTGGATCTCGTCGAAGTCCAGCTTGCGGGTCTTCTCGGCTTCGTTGGCCATCTCCTCGTAGCGGTCGAGGCGGGCCTTGTTCTTGGCCTGACGGGCCTTCGCTCCCGAGCGGACCCAGGCCAGCTCCTCCTTGAGGCGCTTCTGCAGCTTCTGGTCCTTCTTGCCCGCGACCTCGAGCCTGGCGGCCTTCTGCTCCAGGTAGGTGGAGTAGTTGCCCTCGTAGGGGTACAGGCGGCCGCGGTCGACCTCACAGATCCACTGGGCGACGTGGTCGAGGAAGTACCGGTCGTGGGTGACGGCCAGGATCGCGCCCGGGTAGGCGGCCAGGTGCTGCTCCAGCCACAGGACGCTCTCCGCGTCGAGGTGGTTGGTCGGCTCGTCGAGCAGCAGCAGATCGGGCTTGCTGAGCAGGAGCTTGCAGAGGGCGACGCGGCGCTTCTCACCACCGGAGAGGTGAGTGACCATCTCCTCCGGCGGCGGACAGCGTAGAGCGTCCATCGCCTGCTCGAGCTGGGAATCGATCTCCCACGCGTCGGCATGGTCGAGCTTCTCCTGGAGCTCGCCCATCTCCTCCATCAGCTCGTCGGAGTAGTCGGTGGCCATCAGCTCGGCGATCTCGTTGTACCGCTTGAGCTGGACCATGGTTTCACCGAGGCCCTCTTCGACGTTCTCGCGAACGGTCTTGGTCTCGTCCAAGTGCGGTTCCTGCATGAGGATCCCGACGGTGGCACCCGGAGCGATGAACGCTTCACCGTTGCCCGGCTGATCCAGCCCCGCCATGATCTTGAGGATGCTGGACTTACCCGCGCCGTTCGGGCCGACCACACCGATCTTGGCGCCGGGGTAGAAGCTCATCGTGACGTCATCGAGGATGACCTTGTCACCGTGCGCCTTGCGCACCTTCTTCATCGTGTAAATGAACTCAGCCATGGGGCCAGCCTAATGGTGAAGTGCGATGAACCCACATCGCGGAGGGTCGGGGACGTGATCGGGGGCTTCGCAGCAAGAAGCCGCGGGCACCGGCGCCGCGGGCACGGGGTCGGCGCCGATACCCGCTGGTGCGCTACGCGACGAGGGACCGAGTGGCGACCTGTTCCGTCGCCGGGGTCGCCGCACCCCCGTCCGCGGTTCTGGGCGCGCGCTCGAGGACGACCGTGCAGCGGGCGAGATCCGGTCCGATCGCGGTCGCGCTCAGCTCCAGGTCGGAGCGGGCGATGCCGTCCCGCGTCGTGTACTCCGTGGTGCGCAACTCGCCGCTCACGATGACCGGATCCCCCTTCGCGATCGACTGGACGACGCCGGCCATCAGTCGCCGCCTGCAGGTCACCGTGAGGTAGAGCGTGCTCCCGTCGCGCCACTCACCCGTCGCGTGATCGCGGCGCCGGACCGTGCTCGCCATCCGGAAATTGAGGAACTCGTCACCGGCCGCGTTCGACCGGGTGACCGGGCTGGTGATGACCGTTCCGACCACGGTGCCGTGTGTTTCGTACATTTCGCTCTACCCCCTGTGAGTGCGGCAAGGTGCCGTCACTCACAGCGTGCCGTCCGGATGGGAGATTGCCGGACGGCATCCGAAATCTGTGGAGAAATAGAGCGCTTGTGGAGAGAACGGCCGGCACGGCCGCCGAGCCCCCGAACGTGTCGGCACCCCGTGCTAGCGGTCAGTGCCCGGCTTCTCGGTCCCGTCGCGCCAGTTCCGCGAACATCGCATTGTGCGCTGCCAGGTCGGCGTCGTCGTCGCGGTCGGCAGCCCGGTCGACCCGCCGTGCGGTGCGGCCGTCGCTGCGGGACCACTGGATGAGCAGCGCCATCATCACCAGCACCAGCGGGATCTCGCCGGTCGCCCACGCGATGCTGCCACCCAGTTGCTGGTCACCCACCAGGTCGGCGTTCCAGCCCAGTCCGAGCGACCGGTAGTACCACTCGCCCATCACCGCACCCATGCTCATCAGCGCCACACCGAAGAACGCGTGGAACGGCAGCGAGCCGAACACCATCGCGAGCTTCGTCACCGGCTGCAGTTTGCGCGGCGACGGGTCGACGCCGATGGCGACCCAGTAGAAGAGGTAGCCGCTCAGCAGGAAGTGCAGGTTCATCAGGACGTGCGCGGAGTGCGAGTCGACGGCGGCCTCGAAGATCCCGCCGAGGTACAGGGCGTAGAACCCGCCCACGAACAGCACCGCCGCGACGACGGGATGGGTGATGAACCGGGAGAACGGGCTGTGCAGCGCTGTCAGGATCCACTCGCGCAGGCCCGGCACACCGTTCTTGCCCGCCGGATCGAGGGCACGCAGGGCGAGGGTGATCGGCGCACCCAGCACCAGCAGGACCGGGGTCAGCATCGACAACGCCATGTGCGCGCCCATGTGCACGCTGAACACGGCCGGTGAATAACGTCCGACACCCGACGACGTCGCCACGAGGAGCACCACGCATCCGCACATCCACGCGACGGTCCGGCCGACGGGCCAGCTGTCGCCGCGACGCCGGAGTTTGCGCAATCCGAGCGCGTAGACGACGGCCAGCACGATCGCGGCGGTGCCGTAGAGGAGGTCGAATCGCCAGTCCAGCATCAGCCTGGCGAACGTCGGCGGCCCCGCCAGGTTGTAACCGAGTTCCACCTCCGTGAGGGTGGGCGCCGCGGTCGGAGGGGGCGGGGGCGTGCGGCCGAGCCCGACGGCGAGGCCGATCGTGGCGGCGAACACCATGACCTCCGCGCCGGCGAACCGGATCAGATTGCCGCGGCTGGCCGGATCCTTCTGCAACGCGGGCAGGGCCCGTCGACGCTGCGCCCAGCCGAAGACCCCCAGGATGACGAGCGCCACGATCTTCGCGACCACCAGGCGTCCGTATGTCGTGTCGACGAGGTCACCGATCTGGACGCGTACGAGCGCGTTCACCACACCACTGACCGCCATGACGACGAAGCAGACCGTCGCGACCGCGGAGAACCGGCGCGCCGCCACGTCGGTGTAGGCGCCGCGCCTGCGGGCATGGGCGAGGAGAGCGAACAGGCCACCCGCCCACAGCGAGGCCGCGACGAGGTGCAGGATCAGACTGTTCGTCGCCATGTCGTGCGAACCGCCCGACGACGAGTGCCCCGTCAACGCGAGCGGCATCAGCCCGAGGATGCCGACGACCAGAAGGATCGGCGTCCACCACCAGCGCAGCACGAGCCGGGATGCGATCGCGAGGACGATCGCGATGATCGCGGTCCAGCGCCAGGCGCCGGCGAGTTCGACCTGATCGATCGAATTGAAGATGTTGGCCGGTTCGACCGCCTCGGCGAAGGGTTGCCCGGAGGTGTCCGACAACGTCAGCGGGACCAGGACGAGGGCGGTCGCGGCCCACACGATCGCGGCGTACGACGCCGTCCGGACCGCACGGTAGCCGTCCACGTCCAGGACACCGGATTTCTGCGGCGGCACGAAGAACGCCGCGAGCAGCAGCGATCCGATGGCGATGACGGCAGCGATCTCCGACACAGCCCGCATCGCGGGCAGTCCGTAGGTGGTGATCGGGCCGGGATCCGGAATTCCCAGCAGCACGAGCGCCTGAGCAGCGGAAAGTCCGACGACGATTGCCGCTACCAGACCGGCGATGAGTCCGCCGACGACGAACAGGGCGGTCGAATCGGCGCGATTCGGGGGTTTCGATGCCGGGTCGGACGCCGCGAGCTGGGGTGTAGCCATACATCAAGGGTAGGACCTACGACAGGCCGTCGGAGACGCGAGGGTTCCGTCGCCGCTCCGGTTACCGTCGACAGGGACGTGTCCCGAGGGAGCGAGAGGCTGAGAGATGGCTGAGTTTCTGATCATCGCGGTGGCGCTGTTCTTCGCGGGCATGGGTGTGTACGGGCTCGCCGCGCCTGCCCGGCTGGTCGCCCCGTTCGCCCTGTCCGCGGATTCGGCGACGTCCCGCGCCGAGGTGCGCGCGGTCTACGGCGGCTTCGGTGTCGCGGTGGCGGCCCTGCTGTTCTTCGCGGCTTTCGACGCGTACGGCATCCGATCCGTCGCCTCGGTGACCGTGGCCGTCGCCCTGCTGGGGATGGCCTTCGGCCGGATAGTGTCGGCCGTCGCCGACCGGCCGACCCGCTTCTACCCCGTGTGGTTCTACTTCGTGGTCGAGCTCGTTCTGTCGGGACTTCTGCTCTCCGCGGCCGCCGTGGGCTCGTGACCCGGACACCCCAGCCCCGGTCGGAGCGCTCGGGACGGCAGGTAATATTTGCTGCGCGCCTCCGTAGCTCAGGGGATAGAGCAAGAGCCTTCTAATC
The DNA here is from genome assembly GCF_056402775.1 of Rhodococcus sp. P3_B8. Lineage (NCBI taxonomy): Bacteria > Bacillati > Actinomycetota > Actinomycetes > Mycobacteriales > Nocardiaceae > Rhodococcus > Rhodococcus sp. P3_B8. The sequence goes on along the minus strand of NZ_JBFUGT010000139.1, from coordinate 4,898 downwards.
TCTTGGTCGCAGGTTCGAATCCTGCCGGGGGCACTCATCCGACGGAGCACCGACACGCGAAAACCCCCGACCACCTGGACGAACAGGGATCGGGGGTTTCGTGTCAGTCCTTCAGGAACGCCAGCAGGTCGGCGTTGATCGTCTCCGCCTGCGTGGTGGGCATGCCGTGCGGGAAGTCCTTGTACGTCTTCAGCGTGCCGTTCGCGAGAAGCTTCGCGGACAGTGGTCCCGCGTCCGCGTAGGGGACGATCTGGTCGTCTTCGCTGTGCATCACCAGCACCGGCACCGTGATCTTCTTCAGGTCCTCGGTGAAATCGGTCTGCGAGAAGGCGACGATCCCGTCGTAGTGAGCTTTGGCCCCGCCCATCATCCCCTGGCGCCACCAGTTCTCGATGGTCGCCTCCGAGGATTCCACGCCCGGTCGGTTGAATCCGTAGAACGGGCCCGACGGCAGGTCGCGATAGAACTTCGAACGATTGGCGGCGAGCTGTGCCTGCAGGTCGTCGAACACATCCTTGGGAAGGCCGCCCGGGTTCGCCTCCGTCTTCACCATCAGCGGCGGTACCGCGCTGATCAGTGCGGCCTTCGACACCCGGCTCTCGCCGTGCCGCGCGAGATAGTGCACCACCTCGCCGCCGCCCGTCGAATGGCCGACGTGGATGGCGTCCTGCAGGTCGAGATGCGCGGTCAGCTCCGCGAGGTCGTCGGCGTAGTGGTCCATGTCGTGGCCGTCGCCGGTCTGTGTCGAGCGTCCGTGACCGCGCCGATCGTGGGCGATGACGCGATAGCCGTGCTGGAGGAAGAACAGCATCTGTGTGTCCCAGTCGTCGGCCGACAGCGGCCAGCCGTGGCTGAACACGATGGGTTGACCGGTTCCCCAGTCCTTGTAGAAGATCTCCGTGCCATCCTGGGTAGTGATCGTGCCCATGTGGTTGCCTTCCTTGACCGCTCTGGGGATGACGCCGATGTGGACGCAATTTCAGTACATCAAACTTCGGTACGTCGCAGGGCGGCTTCGACCGCAGCATCCTGTACGACCGTCCGATAGGTATTGCGCCGCTCGTCCGTACCCGGAGTTCCGTACTCGCGCGTAACAAACCGACCAATTAGTCTTGTTCGCGCATCGCCCCAACCCGACGGGGCAAGGGTGCACCGGGACCCGCCACCATCCTCCGCGAGTGGCGGGTTTCCCGCGTTCAGCTGCCGTTACTCGCGCATCCGGTGTCAGCTCTCCGGTGGAACCTCGAACACCAGCAGGGTGCTGGTGGCGGTGGCGACGAGGCGGCCCTGCGAGTCGGTGACCTCCCCTTCCGCGAACGCGATGCGGCGACCCGACTTCTTCACGACGCCGGTGGCCGTGAGGGCCCCCGAGTCCCGGGTCGCCCCGCGGATGTAGTTGACCTTGATCTCGACCGACGTGTAGCCCCACCCCGCGGGCAACGTGGTGTGCACGGCGCAGCCGGCAACCGAATCGAGCAGGGTGCACACGGCGCCACCGTGGATGGCGCCGATCGGGTTGTACTGCGACTCGTCGGGGTCCAGCGCGAAGACGACCCTTCCGGGTTCTGCCTCGAGGAACCGCAGGTTCATCAGGCTCGCGATCGGGGGCGCGGGAATGTCGCCGCCGAGGATCGCCCGCAGGTAGCCGAGGCCGTCGAGTTCTCGCGCTTTCCGCGCCGGACCCGCCGGGTCGCGCCATTCGACGGTCCTCGATCGCACCTCTCCCCACTCCGCGTCCGCCACGCCCTCGACGGTCGACACCGCGCTGTTTCCGGACTCGCTCACTATGCCGCCCCCTGCTGCGCCGGCTGCGGATAGAGGACGTCGAGGTCGCCCGACAGTGCCGCCTTGACGGTGCGGGAGGTGTCGTCCGCGAGGACTTCGTGGGCGCCGGACTCGATGCCGTCGAAGGCCAGTCGCGCGACCTCGGCCGCGGAGATCTTCGGCACGTCCAGTCCGCTCGTCATATCGGTGTCCATGTACCCGAGGTGCAGCCCGACCACCTGGATGTTCTGCGCCGCGAGTTCGGCACGCATCGCGTTGGTAGCACTCCACAGGGCGGCTTTCGAGACGCTGTACGAGCCGCCGACGGCCAGCCAGGACAGGACGGAGTGCACGTTGAGGATCGCGCCGCCCCCATTGGCGGCGATGATCGGTGCGAGCACGCGAGTGACGTTGAGCGGCCCGTAGAGGTTGGTTTCGAGTTCGCGSCGCATTCCGTCGAGATCACCCGTGAGCGGCGACTCGCCGATGAGGATGCCGGCGTTGTTGATCAGGACGCCGAGGTCCCCCACGTGCTCCGCGGCGGCGTAGACCGATTCGGGGTTCGTGACGTCCAGCTCGACGGGCACGACCCGCGGATGCTCCTCGATCGTCGACGTGTCACGCGCCGACGCATAGACCGTGCGCGCTCCTCGCGCGAGCGCCTCGGCGACGAAGGCACGCCCGAGTCCGCGGCCGGCTCCGGTGACCAGCACCGTTCGATCTTGAATCGTGGTCATGACGACCCCTTCGAATGAGTAAGTCTGCTTTTCCAACTAACTACGGTCACGACAGTAATCCCTATTAGTTGGAAAACACAACCCTCTATGATGGAGGGCATGACCAACGGCGACACCGAGCGAGCGACACCCGAGATCGTCATGGACCGCATGCCACTGGCGCCGAGACCCTGCGCGATCGCCGCCACCATGGAACTGATCGGCGACCGCTGGTCCATGCTGGTGATCCGCGAACTGAGCTACGGGGTGCACCGCTTCGACCGGATTGCCGGGTACATCGGCGTCTCGCGCGACATCCTCACCGCGCGACTGCGCAAGCTCGAGGAGGTCGGCGTCATCGAACGCAGGCAGTACTCCGAGCACCCTCCCCGCTTCGAGTACCACCTCACCGCGGCGGGCGAGGACCTGCGACCGCTGCTGCTCTCGTTGTTCCAATGGGGCAGCAAGTGGGCCGTCGACGAGGCCCCGTCGGTGCTCGTGCACGAATGCGGGCACTCACTGGAGCTGGAACACCGCTGCGCGCACTGCGGCGAGGCAGTCGAGAACACCTCTGTCGCAGTGCATTCCCGCACACCACTGCGGAAGCCCTAACCTTTCCGCCCGGCCCAATACAGGACACCCGACATCAGGTCTATAGTTTCCAAAGTAAACGTCAGGTAACGAATTCCTCACACGTCAGGCAGGTGGGTCTGTGTCAACGCGCGACCAGGTAGCAGAGATCTACGAGCAGGTCCGCCTGCGGAACGCCGGCGAACCCGAGTTCCACCAGGCAGCCGCCGAGGTCTTCGAGTCGCTGCAGGTCGTGCTCGACCACCACCCCCACTACGCGGACTCCGGATTGATCGAGCGGCTGTGCGAGCCCGAGCGGCAGATCATCTTCCGGGTGCCGTGGGTCGACGACTCCGGCAACGTGCACGTCAACCGCGGTTTCCGCGTGCAGTACAACAGTGTGCTCGGCCCCTACAAAGGTGGCCTGCGGTTTCACCCCAGCGTGAACCTGGGAATCGTGAAATTCCTCGGCTTCGAGCAGATCTTCAAGAACGCCCTCACCGGACTTCCGATCGGCGGCGGCAAGGGTGGTTCCGACTTCGACCCCAAGGGTCGCTCGGAGGCCGAGATCATGCGGTTCTGCCAGTCGTTCATGACCGAACTGCATCGCCACATCGGCGAGTACACCGACGTCCCGGCAGGTGACATCGGCGTCGGCGGCCGCGAGATCGGCTACCTGTTCGGCCAGTACAAGCGCCTCACCAACTCCTACGAGTCGGGGGTCCTCACCGGTAAGGGCCTCACCTGGGGCGGCTCGCAGGTGCGTCGCGAGGCGACCGGGTACGGCGTCGCCTACTTCGTCGCCGAGATGCTGAAAGCCGCGAACAGCTCACTGGGCGGCAAGACCGTCGTCGTCTCCGGTTCCGGAAACGTCGCGATCTATGCGATCGAGAAGGTGCACCAACTCGGCGGAATCGCGATTGCGAGCTCCGATTCTTCCGGATACGTCGTCGACGAGAAGGGCATCGACCTCGAGCTCCTGAAGGAGATCAAGGAGGTACGGCGCGGACGGATCAGTGAGTACGCGGACACCGTGCCGCATGCCCGGTTCGTGCCGAACGGATCCATCTGGGACGTGCCGTGCGACGTCGCGCTCCCCTGCGCCACCCAGAACGAACTCGACGAAGCGGCCGCGAAGACGCTGGTGGCGAACGGCGTGCAGGCGGTGGCCGAGGGCGCGAACATGCCCACGACCCCGCAGGGCGTCCAGGTGTTCCGCGATGCCGCGGTGGCGTTCGCCCCGGGCAAGGCGGCCAACGCGGGCGGCGTCGCCACGTCGGCACTCGAGATGCAGCAGAACGCATCCCGCGACTCGTGGGGCTTCGAATACACGGACGAGCGGTTGGCCGGAATCATGCGCGGCATCCACGAACGCACCGTGGCCACGGCCGCCGAGTACGGCATGCCGGGCGACTACGTGCACGGCGCGAACATCGCCGGTTTCGTGAAGGTGGCCGACGCCATGATCTCGCTCGGCGTCATCTAGCAGAACGAACAGTGGCGCGGCCGTCGCCGGCCGCGCCCCGTTCGAGGCGCGAACGTGTCAGCTCACCTGACACTGTGTCTGCCCCCATTCGACCCAGCACATCTGCTTGACGTCGGGCCGGGGGTTCTTGGTGGGCAGCGGCTGCGAACAGCCGGTCTCGCAGATCGGCTTGGCCGACGCCATGCCGGCGGCACCGGTCAGCGAAATGGCAAGGGCTGCAAAGCCGGCGAGCGCGATACGCGCTGTGGTGGAGATGGTGATGGGGGACATGGGTTCCTTTCGGCGGGCGGTTTCGTGCTGCAGCCAGCATTGACCGGAGCCCTGTCCGCAGAAAGGCCGCCGAGGGTGCAATGAACACACCC
>NZ_JBFUGT010000138.1:0-16547 GCF_056402775.1 Rhodococcus sp. P3_B8 | reverse complement strand
CCCACACCCGTACGGTCTCCGTCTTCAGTGACATCCGTTCGGCGATTGTGCGGATCGCCTCGTATTCCGAGGCGTAGTCACCACGGTGCTCGAGGACCAGGCGCACGGCCTTCTCTCGCACCTCGGCTGGATAGACATTCGGCATAAGGATTACCTTCCCAAGAAAGAAGGTGCGCATCAAACCCGGGACGATTCAGTGTGGTGGTCGAAGCGGGCCAGCGGCCCGAACCGGCGGAAGGTGATCCCGTTCGGGGTGAACCTGTCGTGGTGGTAGATCCGAAACCACGAGTTTGGGGTGGTGGTGGGTGTCCAGGTCCAGCGGTGATCCACCGAAGGCAGTGGCCGTGTCGGGGCGGGGAGGGGCTTTACCATCCGGCGGCGGTCAGGCCGATCGCGACGGTGATGACGTGGTCGCTGTCGCGGGCCATTTCCTGGGCGGGGGTGCGGCCGGTGAAGGTGGTGTTGGGGCGGCTCATCCACCGCGAGAGGCTGACTTCACCGCCGGGGAACGCGCGGGTGAGGCGGTCGAGGTCGGGCAGGACCGGATCGGCCCGGTCGGGGGTGAACTGCCAGGTCGGGAACCGCCACTCCCGCCCGTCCTTGAGTCCGATGAGCCGCCCGTCGGCGGCCATGTCGGACACCGTCTGCCKGGAGACGCCGAGGATGTCCGCGACCTGGGTGCGGGTGAACGAGGCCGCGAGTTGCTCGCGCCGCTGATCGACCTGCAACTGCAGGTTCTCCTCCTCCAGCGTCGCGGTCCGCGCCGGGGTCGGGGCCGGTCCCCATTCGTCGTCGGGGACGCTCGCGAGGTGACGGCCGGGAGCGGAAACCGGCAAGGAACCGGTCGGGGCGGACTGCTCTTCCCGCAGGATCTGCGCGGCCATCTCGAGTGCCTCCACCTTGGTCTGAACGATCCGGGCTGGTGACCGCGGTGCCGGGGTGGTGATGGTGAGTTCGGTGACCCGCGACCACGCGAGGGCGCCGCCGTCCTCGGCGACGGTCACCTTCCAGCCGCCGGCGCGGTGGTGGCGGCGACCGGCGAGGTGGCGTGGTGCCCGCACATAGGGGGTGGTGTGCGGTGTGTGGCGACGTGTCCCGGGCATGGTGTACCTCCTGGACCCTCATTATACGGTTAATGCGGGATACGCGGGAAGTGCGGACATGTTTGAGGCGGGGGACCCAGTGAACGCAGGGGTACCGGCTGGACGTTGCCGGCGCCGCAGCCGTGCAGGAGGGAAGGCCTGGCGGCGGTCCATGGGGAGGTCACTTCACCAGCACATGTCTTGTGGTCGATCCGATGAAAACCGTCGAGTGCGTGTCACCCATGCGGGACACGTCGCGCACGGATGAGCACGGTGGTGCGGGTCTGCAGCAGACTTGGCAGTCATGACCGATCCGCTGTACGCCGACCTCACCGAACGTCTCGGTAGGGCTGTCGCCCGCGCCGCCATAGCGGGTGATCCCCTGTTCGGCACCGTGGAGGTCACCATCGAGGAGCTGGCGGAGTTGCTCGAACGCCACACCCCTCCCCGTGACCAGGATGCCGCACCGCACTGACAGTGCCTCTCGTGTACGTCGAGCGGCTCGCTCTGATGACCGCACACTTCAGGGCAGGATGAGACGGTGGGCAACCGAACCGCAGCAGACCCCGAACGTGAACTCGCCATGCTCGCCTCCGTACGCGACTGTCTCCGCGGGACGGCGGGCGAAGACTTCCGCATCCCCACCACCGCGCCCGACGAGGTTCTCGACGATCTCAACAGTGTTGAACGATCCGACGTGATTTACGGCGGGGTTGGGTGTGTTCAGGTGTCTGGATTCAGCTGTCGAAGAATCCGGTGATGAAGTCGTGGAGGAAGTTGGCGCCGATCTCGTTCCAAGTGGTCGGTGCGGGCCGGTTGGTTTCGGGTTCGTAGGCCAGTTCCCAACCGCTCGCCTTCCCGGGCATCGATCCGCAGCGTGCGTAGGCCCCGGGGTGGGCCTGGTGGTAGGCGTTCTCGGCCTTGATGCAGTCCGAGTAGGTCGGGTAGCCGGTGATGTACTCGGTGGCGCCGGCGGTGGGTGCGAGGAAGAGGGCTGGTGCGGTGATGATCGTGGCGGTTGCCAGGGCCGCGGCTGCGGTGCGGTTGAGGGTGCGGGGCATTTGGGGGTCCTGTCTCGAGATTGAGGCTGGGGGTTTGTGTCAGCTGCCGAAGAATCCGCCGAACGGCGGCGGGGTGGGCTCCGGGTTGGACTGCAGCTTCGGGATCTCGGCCGGGTCGTATTTCAGTTCTGTCTGTCCGTCAGCGGTTCCTGCCTTCATCAGGCACGATGTCCGCAGCCCCGGGTAGGCCTCACGGAGCGCCTTTCCCGCGTTCGCGCAGGCCGTCGATGATGGGTAGGTGGTGTAGACCGGGGTGGCACCGGCGGCCGGGGTGAGGGCCAGTGCAGGCCCGGCGAGAATCACGGTGGCGGCCAACGCGGTCGCCGCGGTGCGGGTGAAAATGCGAAGTTTCATGTGTGAGTCCTTTTCTTGTGGGTGATGGTGCGATTCGGCTGTATGGGCTTGGAGGCGTGCGCAGCCGTCAGTCGTGATTGCTGCCTGCAGGCACGCTGTGACACGGCAACCGGAGAATTTGGACCGCGGAAGACGTGCGGCCACATCAGTTCGGTCCCGCTGCCTCGGCTGAGTGCGTACCGCCGCGGTGCGGAGATTGTTCACGGGAGAGTTCTGGATTGATGCGATTCGGAGACTCGACGATCAGGGCCATGCTCCCAGCGGGGCCGATCACCCAGTTGTCATCGGGTCGGCGTTCGGGGACTCGCGGTGATAGCCCGCGCAGCGATCACTGCGGCAGCAAATCAAATGGCGGATTACATTGGGGCCAAAAGTCGTTGGTAGGTCTTGTGGCTTCAAGATGGGAGTTGGCGTGCTAGGAGCTACCGAAGCCTGACAATGAGCCCGTGCCGGGGGACGGTGTGGGAGGCGTCGGGCTGGCGGCGGGGGCAACGGCGACGTCGGTGGGGAGGGCGAATCCGGTCCCGATAATTGATTGGCCGCCGCCTCCTGCCGGCACCATCACCACTCTGTGGTTGCTGCTGTCGGCGATGTACACATTCGCGGCGGCATCGACCGCGACCCCGGATGGCCCGTTGAGGTCGGTGCCGATTTCAGTGTGGGGTCCGCCGTCGACGGGTACCTTGACCACTCGACTGTCGCCCTGGTTGGCGATGTAGACGTTGCCGGCATTGTCGACTGCGACACCGTCTGGCCGGTTGAGTCCGGTGGCGACAATGGTTTGGGGGCTTCCATCGCCGGGGATCTTGACCACGGTTCCGCCGTCGAAGTTGGCGATGAACAGGTTTCCGGTGGTGTCGACAGCGATCCCTGAAGGCGTGCGGAGATTGGTGCCGACGGTTGTCTGGGGACCTCCGTCGGAGGGCAGTTTGAGTACTCGTTGGTGGAGGGTGTCGCTGATGAATACGTCTCCGGCGGCGTTGACTGCGACCCGAGTGGGGGCGTACAGACCCGTGTCGAGGACGGTGGTCTGGGTGCCGTCGGGAGTCACCTTGACCACCCGATTGTTGCTGGTGTCGGCGATGAACACGGCGCCGCGGGTATCGATGGCCACACCGTTCGGCTGGTTCAACCCGCTACCGACCGCTGTCTGCACGCCGGCTGCCGGTGCAATGCTGACGACCTGATTCAAGATGACGTCGGCGACGTAGACGGTGACCGGCGGCGGCGTCACGTCGGCCGCCTTCGCCGGGGCAGCGGACAGCACGCCACCGGTGGTGATGCTCGTCAGCATTGCGCCCACCAGCGCGCCGGTCGTCAGCATCCCTGCTCGTCGGCGCCGGGGAAGCGACCGGGAGGGTGGACAGGCGACCTCACTCGGCGAGGGATGCAACGTCAGGGGCATCGAGAGTTCTCCTTGGTAAGGGCGGCCCGAAGACCGTAAGACGTGACGACCGCGCACTCCCCGGGTATGGGCAAGGCCTGGACAGCCAGACTGTAGTTCAAACTTCGATCACCGGCGCACATCCCTGGCGATCGCGGCGGCCGTGTCGTTGATGATGAGAATCTCACGGGCCGAATGTCATTCAGATGAATGACGATCAGACGCGGAACACTCTGGACCGTCGCCGTGGGGCCGTCGCCGGGTCAGGCTTGGTCTGTCCTCCACGTGAATGAACAGTGGGCCCTCTGGTAGAGATCTCAGGTATGAAGCTGCGAGGTAGGCCCCTGATCGTGCTGTTCACCGCGGCGAGCGCGGTTGCAACGCCGGGCGTTGCTTCGGCAGAGCCGTACGACTGGCAGCCACCAGAGGTCACCTTCGTTGCGGGGAATGACTCGCTCACGGCGATCATCCACAACCCCAACGACCGCGGGTACTGCTATGCGGGTATCGGGGTTGACGGTTCGGTTCATATCTTTGGTGAAGACCATGACGCAGCGCGGCCTGCCGGTGGAGAAACCTTCGAGGTGACCCACGAAGGGCTCGCTCCGGGCGTGTACAACGTCCTTTCGTTCTGCGCGCTCAGTGAAACCGAGGCGTACGAGAGATCAGAGCCGAGGTTCGATGACGTGCGTGTTGGTCCCGCCCCTGCCGAGCCGACATTCTGGGACGTGATCGGGCGCAGTTTCGGCTCCTGACAACGCTTCTGAGATGAACCCACGCGCCGAATGGGGATGCACGCCGCCGTGGAACCAAGGCAGATGCCTGCTAAGCAGCGGCAAAATCCGGCGTGGCACGACATGGCCGCCCGGCGGAGGCCGCTCGGTTCGAGCAGTGGGCAAGGTCGGGACGGGCCCGCCGAAGCTGCCGTCGTCGGTGTGTCATTCCTCTGAATGACACACGCACTAGAGGCTTCTCGCAAATCGGGTCCGTCGGACGGTTCTGCTACTTTTTCTGAGCACTCGCGCATCACGTTGTAGACAGGGAGTCTCTTGATGGGTATCAGTCTCAGCGGCGGCGTCGGCCCGCTCCGCGCATCCATACCGCTCACAGGTGGGCGTCGGAGGCCGGGGCCCGGTCTGACCGAGCAACTCGTCAGACTCGCGCTGATGTTGCTCGTCCTCCCGATCATCGCGATCTACTTCGCCCTCAAGCACGGATATCCGCGGGCGAAGAGGTTCTACACACACCCGGACCCCCAGGTGCGCCGTAATCGTCGTTTCGGCACCGCGATCGCTCTCACTGTATTGTTCGCGATTTCGGCAGTGTCGTCTCTTGCGCAGACGCACTTCGGGGACGCAGTGTTCGCCGCCGTCATGTGCGTGGGTCTCGGATACTGGGCGTACCGAGAGTCCGGCCGTCGGCGCAGTGAGCGCTCGGGTGGCATCGACTCGCACAACCATGCCCCGGGCAACCCGCCCGCGCCCTACAACCCGCGTCCGGCAGGCGAACCGGAGCCGTACCAGTTCATCGATACCCGCGCTCATCGCAGATAACGCGTCACGGTCCTCGCGCCGAGCCGACAGCACAGGGCAGGCGAGGTCGCTTGGCGTGCACGTCGAGCGACGATCGGTTGGCTCACAGGGCTCCTCGTGCCCACCCACCCTTGGGTGGCGGCTCGCACTCACCTGGGAAGGCCGGTGTCAGCGAGGGAAGAGGTGTTCGGTCAGTTGTCCCAGGGCGCCCTCGTCCAGGCGGGGGAGGATGTCCATCCACACGCGCAGTGGTGGTCGTCCGGTCACGGGTACGTCGACGAAGACGAGGGAGCGCTGCGGTGAGGTCCAGTCGCGCATGTCGAGTGTCGAGCACCCAGGGGTCGGTTCGAAGCCGCTGGTGCACACCACGCTCACCCCGGGCTCGACTGGAGTCAGAACGCGGGTTCCCGGCACATCGGGGTTGAAGAAGCCGGAGTCCTGCGGACCGAGCACGTCGTGGACGAACACTTGGGAGCCGCGAGGAATCGGCGGGGTGGCGGGGTCGGCGCCGGCGGGGGCTGAGCCGATCAGCACCGTTGCAGTGGCCAGTGCGAGAGCGGCGCCGGTACGCCGTCCGGAGGGAATCGGCAGGACCATGTCGGACTCCTTGGACAGGGACGGTGCGAAAGCGTGTCCTCACGGTAGCCGTTGTCCCGCATCGAGTTGCCGCTTCGCGTGGCTCGCACGGACCGGTTCCCACCACCCCACGGCCAGGCAATGAGGTGCCAGGATCCCTCTCCGTCGCACTTAGGACACGTACGCATCGGTGGGAACTGTTCAATCGCCGCCCCATGGGGCGCCCTGACGGTGGGCGATCACCCTTCGATCGATCCCTCGCTCCCGGTTATTTCCGTCCGGCGGTCCATTTCAGGCCCCAGCGGTAGGCCTTGGAGATGTCGGATTGGGTGCCGTTGATGTACCGCACTTCTCGTGTGACGGTGAGTTCGTTCTTTTCGTTTTTCAGCAGGGCGATGGCGCAGGAGCGGGCGCGGTTGTCGGGGGAGTCGAGGCGTACTTCTACTTGGGGGCCGTGGGGTGGGTACAAGGTGACCACGCCGTCGGCGGCGGACCAGTTCGGGGTGCCGTCGTAGATGTAGGCGAAGATGAGGATGCGTTTGAAGTCGGCGAGGTGGGCGAGGTTGATGTGCAGGTTCTCGCCGCCGGCGTTGGTGCCGGAGCGGTCGTCGCCGTCGAGGGCGATGTAGGGCGGGTAGTGCAGGTCGCCGAACGCCTTGCCGAGCGCCTGGACGACGCCTTTGGACCCGTCGTTGAGTTGGTAGAGGCAGGCGAGATCGAGGTCGATCGCGCCGTTGCCGAGGAGACCGCGCCGGCCGCGGGTCCAGTTGAGGTTGATCCGCATCGTTCCGGTGTCGCCGCCCTTGGCGAGGGACACGGTGGGGGCTGCCTTGGTGAGGGTGATCTTGCTGAGCTGGACCCGCGGCTGCGGCGCCGGAGGCGGGGTGGCCGCGGGAGGGCGAATCACATTCGCGGGTGGCTGGATTGGGGGAGTGGGTGCAGGGGTGGGGGCAGGCGGGTGGGTGGGGGCGTCCAGACTGCTTTCAACGTTCGCCGAAGTTGGAGTGGTGGAGTGACCGTGATAAGGCGACCGGAATCGAGCTCTGCCCGTACCCGCCCGCCAGGAGATGACCGCGATACTCAGCACCGGCATTTTGCGGGCCCGGCCAAGTATGGCGGTTGAGGGAGAGTCGGTACGTTTGCGCGCTGCGCTGTCCGACATCTCAGCTAGATAATGAGGTTGAGCGCATTCACCAAGGCGAGCGAGACCACCGAGGCTATCGATACTCCGAAGGTCACCAGCTTCAGCGTGCCTCTGGTCGTGAGACCGAGCATGCTCTGCACCATCCAGAAGGCATTGGCCGTCACATGCACTGCGAACAGTGAACCGGACGCGGCGGCCAGCCCGATGAGGGCTGGCTCGACACCGAGCTGCGGCGCGATGGGGGCCAGGATGCCTGCGGCGGTCAGCGCCGCGAGCGTCACCGAACCGATCGCTGCGTGCAGGACTGCCGCGATCGCCCAGACCAACAGCAGAGGCGCCACATGGCTGGCCGTGAAGGAGTCCTTCAGCACATCGCCGAGTCCACTGGCGGTTACCACTCCCGCGAGGGATCCGCCGACACCGGTCAGGATTAGGATCTGCCCACTGCTCCCGAAACCGCGCTGAATAGCGTTTGCGAGACGGTCATACCCCACCGTGTAGCGCGCGACGCCAACCGTACCGATGAGCCCGATCAACAGTGCGACAACCGGATCCGAGATGAGCTCGAGCACCGTGGGAACATCGCCCAATGCGTTGGCGACCGAACCGGACGCGATGAGCACCAAGCCCAGGAGCAGCGGAAGGAACAGGACCAGCAAGGGAACCGAGCGCGCATTTTCCTCGGCGCGTACCGCGACCGCTGTCGCGCCGTGACTCTGCCCCTGGGGACCGTCCTCGGTGGACTCCGCGGGGTGCGTTCCCTGGTCAGGCCCTACAGTGCCGCCGGCTATCTCGTGCCCGTCGTGGGGCGTGGTGGCCGGGAGGGGTTCCTGCTCGTCCTTGTCCGGGTTCCAGAAGCCGCGCTTGATCAGCGTGAAAATGATGACCGTGGACAGCAGGATCGTCGGGATGATCACGATCAGGTCCCACAGCAGCATCTTGCCGAGCGGGATGTCGAGCAGTCCGGCGATGGCGAGATTGGCGGCGCCGGGGACCATCATCGCCAGGCCGCAGTACAACCCGAGCGTCAGCGCGGAACCGGCCCGAGCAAGGCCGAATCGCCCCAAGCGCGGACTCGCGGCGCGCGCCAGCGGGGCACTGATCACGACGAGGACGTCGAGATAGATGGACTGCAGTCCGGTGCCGACAGTGAGCCCGAGGGCGTAAGGCAGACCGCGCTTTCCGAAGCGGTTGAGCAGCACGTCGACCAGTCGGGATATCGCGCCGGTCTCTTGTAACAACGCGCCGATGAGGACCCCGAAGACGATCAGCATCCCGATGTCGGCCATGACATCGCCGAATCCTTCGGTCATTGCCATAAGTGTGCCACCGGCCCCGAGCCCACCGGTGAGACCGATGTAGAGCGCCCCGATTACCAGCGACATCACCGGGTCGAGTTTGACGACGACGATCAGGCCGATGACGCCTAGGATGGCGATGACAATATTAACGATGAGCATGGTGTCGGACACGGAGAGCTCCTTTGCTCTGGGAAGTGTGCCGCTGGTCAATGGTTGAGCACGTCCTCGTGGGGGCCACAGGGTGGCGTCGATCCCGAGCTGCTCGCGACCGGTCATCTCGGAGGGGGCGGGGGAACCGAGCGCCAGGACCCTCCCGCCTGCTCCTTGTGGGCCGCCGCGAGATCGCGGAGCCGGTGGGAGTAGCCATCAGTGGCGTAATCCGTGCGAGTCGGGTCGATGACGATCATGAGGTGGTCGATGCCCTGGCGATTTTCCTAATCTGCTTCGCCCAGAGCGTGATTGGCAATCGACATAGTGCCTCAAATTCGACGTCGTCGCCCGCGCCGATGTCAGTGAGAGCGCGCTTGTGGCCAAGGGGCCCGGGTCGAGCACCTCGACAGACGATTCGGTCAGTACCCGACAGGACGGCACAGGAGACCTGAGCCGGTTCAAGATTACTGACCGCGACGGCCTCCGCATCGCCCTCCTCGTGGCCGAAGAAATCTAAACTTTGAACGAGACGTATCGCTCTCATTCTGGGTGGTAAGACCTCTTACTTCCTGGAACGCTACTGTTATCGCGGTCACAGTGTCAAGGGTCTGGCCTCGAAATGCGGGTCGCGCTGGGGGTGCTATCGCATTGACCGACAACAGGTCAGGAGAAAGACGTGTTATGAGTTGCTACGCGTGCGTGTCCAACGAGTTGGCTGCGATTTGCATAGGAGGGTGGCGGACTCCGAAAAGCGCTCAGTAGGAAGCGTCAACGCGTTCAACGGACAGTGCGGATCTACCGTCGCATGCTCGACCAGAGGGCCCGAGCCAATCTCGGCGCGTACTCACCGCGACGAAATACCCTCCGGGCGAACCGATCAGACTCGCAGTCGACGACGCCTCGAGGACAACAGCAGGACGTTGCCCAGGACGGTCTTGAGCGTTGTCGCGTGCCACTACCCCTCTCCCGCAACAGTGCCCAGCATCAAAGCCATATCGATCGACGATCGGTCGCGACCTTGTGCTCTTACTTCATGTTCGGGTGGTGGTAGCGCGTGAGGAAGCTTCAGGCGCTGCCGCGCACGTAGAAGTGACTCACTGGTCCGATCACCGGGGATGGTCGGCCGGCCCGGATCGAAGGCCTGGGCGGTGCCATTTTCGACGGGTGACCTTACATTTGATCAAATGGCCGCTTCGCGGTCGGATACTGCATCCTGCGCCTGTCTGCTCGGGCAAGGGTGGCGGAGCGAGAGCCCTGCAACGGCGGGTGTAGGCGAAGCGATTTGATTGGATTCGGTGGTGAGACGGCGTCTCTCGGACGCGGAGGTGCCGCCCCAGACGCCGAATGCTTCATCGGCCGTGACGGCGTGATCGCGGCATTCCGGCCGGACCGGGCACCCCATGCAGATCTGTTTGGCGACGCGTTCGCGTCGGATTCGCGCGCCATTACCCTCTCCTTCACAGGGAAAGAAGAGATCCGCGTTCATGTTTCGGCACCGAGCATGAAATTGCCATTTCCCGAAGCGACTGAGGGGCGCAGGAAGCTGCGAGGTGAGCAGAGTCATCGTTCTCGTGTCTTTCCGGTGAGGGGTGTCGGGCTGCGCGTGGAGTACGCACCTCAGCTGTCTACTCCGGTAGGGGTGGTGAGGATCTCGGTCTAGTGCGGCAGATATTCGTGAGTCGTCGGTTGATCTGCCGGTGGCAGGGTGTCGCCGGCACCCTCCGTCCGATCGTGTTTCACGCGTCGGAAGTCTTGCTCAGGGGACGGCTCAGGTCGATGAGGGGTGCTCGGCTGATCCACGGACCCAGTAGACGACACGGACGTCGCGGATCGTAATCGTCACCTCCGGCTACTAGGACTTTGGAGATATGGGTGGTTGGTGCTCCTGGAGCCGGCCATCACCCGGCCATCCCTGTCGACATTGCGATCGGGTTGGCCGGGGATGTTCGGTTCAGGTCATGACCGGTTGGTCGGTGCTGGGGGCAACTGCCACGCCCAGACGCCCGGCCCATCCGATCAACTGGTCGACCGTGGTCGTCGTGAGGTCGAGCGGAGTGTTGGCGGGAAGGTTACCGATTGCCGACCGGCGGGCGCCCGGTAGTCGACCTCCGTGTTCACCCACAAGATTCGCCAGCCTGTCGATTCGATCCTGGGCACCTTTTCCGCTGCTGTCGAGGCGGGCAGGGTCGACAGTCACGATGAGGTGACCGATCCGCTGTGGATGTTTGGCGTCGGAGTCGTCGAACATGTCGGGGACGTCCACCGACAGGTGGGGGCCGACCGCACCGCCGGCGAGTGCCTCGATCAGGAAGGCAAGGGCGAATCCCTTGGCACCCCCCAGCGGGGACAACATGCCGTGCAGTGCGGCCTGCGGGTCTGTCGTCGGTTCTCCGTGGGCATCCAGTGCCCACCCGTCGGGAAGTTGATCGCCGTTCTGGGCGTGGGCTGCGATCTTGCCCCGGGCGACCGCGCTGGTGGCGAGGTCGATGATGGCCGGGGTGGGTCGGCTGGGTATGCCTGCGGCGATCGGTGATGTCGACAGCAACGGCTTGTTGCCGCCCCACGGGGGCATCACAGCGGGTCCGTTCGAGAAGGCGAGCGCGATGTAGCCGGCGTCGATTGCGGCGCGGGTGTAGATGCCGAGGGCTCCGCAGTGACCGGAATTGCCGACCGACACCACCGCGACTCCGTATGCGGTGCAGCGTTCGGCGGCGAGTTCGGCTGCGCGCCAGAGCTGCCAGTGCCCGAGACCGCCGCCGCCGTCCAGCGCGAGGACGGGACCGGTGTCGCTGACCGTGACCAACTCGGCCTCCGGGGGGTATCCACCTGCTTGCATTCGTTCGAGGTAATAGGGTAGGCGCAGCAGGCCGTGGGAGCCGATGCCCCACAGGTCGGCCTGCACGATGCATTCCGCGGTTGTTGCCGCCCGGGTGGGCTCGAGCCCCGCCGCACGCAGGAGGTCCGTGGCCAGGTCGATGGCAGCGTTTGCGGTGTCGATCATGAGCGGGCCTCTCGGTGGGTTCCGACCGCAGCGGTCGCGCTGCGACCGTCGAGCACCGCCGCGATGTTGTCGGCAAGTACTGCGAGGATTCGGTCCTGGCTATGGGTGGTGATTCCTGCGATGTGCGGGGTGAGAATCACGTTGTCGAGTTTCTCGAGGCGCCCCGGGGGTGGGGGTTCTACTTCCCGGACATCGAGTGCGGCGGCGCCGAGGCGACCGGTCTCGAGGGCATCGGCCAGTGCGTTTTCATCGACTACTTCACCGCGTCCGACGTTGACCAGTACTGCGGTGGGTTTCATGACAGCGAGGAGTTCACTGTTGATGAGGTGCGCGGTGCCGCGGGTCGCCGGAAGGTGGCACGACATCACGTCCGCTCTCGCTGCGACCAGGGCAGGAAGCTCCACCAATTCGACCCCTTCCTGTGCCAACTTTTCGGTATCGGCGAACGGGTCGTACGCAACGATCGTCATGCCGAGGCTGCGGGCGAGGCGGGCGCAGGCCCGTCCGGTTGCTCCGGCTCCCAACAGTCCCCACACGCCGCCGTGAAGTTCCCGACCAGGGGTACGGTGCCAGCCGCCCCGGCGGCAGTCGGCGTCGAGTTCGACGGTGCGGCGCACCGCGGACAGGGCCATCCCGAGCGTGTGCTCAGCGACGCTGATCGCGTTGGCGCCCAAGGGGGCCACCACCACGACCCCGGCCTCGTTGGCGCACTCGAGATCGATATTGTCCAGGCCGACCCCGGCGCGGGCGATGACCCGCAGGGACGGACATGCCTCGATCAGCTGGCGATCGACCTGGGTCCGGTTGCGGACTA
The DNA here is from genome assembly GCF_056402775.1 of Rhodococcus sp. P3_B8. Classification (NCBI taxonomy): domain Bacteria; kingdom Bacillati; phylum Actinomycetota; class Actinomycetes; order Mycobacteriales; family Nocardiaceae; genus Rhodococcus; species Rhodococcus sp. P3_B8. The sequence continues at coordinate 4,148 of NZ_JBFUGT010000138.1, read as the reverse complement.
CGAGTGCCCGGGACCGCGAGCCCAGCTCGAGCAGCTTTTCCCGGTCTTGCCAGGCGTGGGGTGCACGCAGAATCGAGCGCGAGGTCCCCAGATCGTCGAACGCCTGCCCCCACACGTCCTCGGTGATGACTGCGTCGATCATTCCGTCGATGTCAGACATGGTCTGCCCCCTCGGAGTTGAGCAGGGTCGAGCTCGGGTCGAGGACCTTGGCCATGGCGATGACGTCCTCGTCACCGTAGCCGTGGGCGATGGCGGCGACGAGCTGCGCAAGACCTTGTGCAGCAACAGGTGTCGGCACACCGGTCCGTGCGGCGGCGTCGACTGCGAGTCGGACGTCCTTGGCGGCGAGTGTGACACCGAATCGTGCGGTGTAGTCGTTGTCGATGATCCACGGCAGCCGCACGTCCGACTGGAACGAACATGCCCCGGTGTCTTTGAGGGCGGCGGCGAACATCTCCGGCGTGATGTCGACGCTGCGGGCGAGCACGTATCCCTCGGCGAGCACGGCGAGATTGGTCATCCCGATCAAGTTCGAGATCAGCTTGAACATGGCCGCTCCCTCGGGGGAGCCGAAGTCGTAGGTCTGCTGGCCGATCCGGTCGAGCAGCGGCTGCAGTTGGGTGAGCGCTTGCGCTGATCCGCCGACGAACAGCGGGATCTCGCCGTTTTCGGCGGCGGCGGGGGTCTTGCCCAGGGCGCAGGAGACGAAGCCGTGGCCCAGGCCTTCGAGGAGTTCGGCCGTGGTGCGTGCTGTGGCGGGATCGATCGTCGAGACATCCACCGCAATCGCCGAGTCGGCGAGGTGCGGCGCCACTTCGCGCCACATGGACAGGACGTGCTCGGGGAGCGGGAGGCTGGTGAACACCACATCCGCCCCGGCCACCGCATCGATGGCGGATGCGGCGGCGACGGCACCGACCTGGATGCAGTCGTTGACGGCGGCGTCGTTGAGGTCGAAGACCCGGACGTCGTATCCGCCGGTAGCCAGGCGGCGAGCAACCGCGCCGCCCATCTTTCCGACGCCGATGAAGGCAACCTTCGTGCTGGTGGTCATTGCATCTCCTTGCTGAGTGGCCGCCCGGCCGGCGGGCTACCGGTCGTGGCCGACCCGGTAGCGCCGACAGCTTCGGTGGTGGCTGATGGGTTGGTTGAGGTGGATTGTGGGGCTGGATCGTCGTCGGCGTCGACGTCTTGTCCGATGGGTTCCCACCGGATCAGGAGCAGGGTGAGCAGACCCAAGGTCGGTGCGAGCGCCACGACCAGATAGACGCCGGTGCCCAGATGGGCGCCCAGGATCGGGAAGAAGAGCAGGGCCACGGTCGACCCGATCCGCAGCAGCGCTTGGCTGAATCCAGAGCCGACTCCGCGCAGCGAGGTCGGGTAGCTCAGGGTCGCCATGGTCATGCCCTGCGCGCCGGGGCCCGCGGCGTGCGCGAAGACGAAGGCGCCGAGCAGGGCAGCCGCACCGATCAGCATCGTCGTACTCGATGGCGTTCCGATGAGCGCCAGGCCCACCAGGGCGGCGAGGCAGATCCCGAATCCGATCGTGGAGAGCTTCCACGATCCCCACTTGCCGGCCAGTTTGACGCCGAGGAATCCTCCGGTGATGCCGAAGAGGACGTTGAACGCCAGCGCCCCGACGATCGAGGTGAGCCGGTCCTGGGCGAGGAACCCGATGATGATTCCGGGCAGGGCGAACCCGACGGCGTAATACTGCATGGATTGGCAGGCGGAGACCGTCGCAGCCAGGATCGTGCGTTGCCGGTAGCGGCGGGTGAACAGTCTGCGGAAATCCCCGAACTTGGGTTTGTCGCCCGAAGGTAGCTCTCTCGGAGCATCCGGGTCGAGGTGGACCTTCAGGCCGTAGGACTTCTTGAGGATCGCCGCCGCCCGCTCGAGGTCTCCCTGGTTCGCGGCCCAGGAGGGGGACTCGTCCATGTAGCGGTGGCGAACGAGCATGACAGCGAGCGCGGGGACGGCACCGAAACCGACTGCCCATCGCCACAAGTTGTCATGGGCTGATTCGGGAACGATGAAATACAGGGGGAGGAGTACGAGAAAACTCGACGCCGTCGCCAAGTACCACATCGGTTGCCAAAGGGTTACTTGCCCGCCCTTTCGGGCCGATCGGGTGAACTCGGCGATGAATGCAAGGGCGACAGGGAAGTCGATGCCGATGCCGACACCCATCACGAACCGGCCCGCAGTGAGAATTTCCACGTTCGGTGCCACGGCGCAGACCAGCGCTGCGACGACGAAGAAGAACATGTCGGCCATGAAGAGCTTGTAACGGCCCAACCGGTCGACAAGATACCCACCGACCAGGGCACCGATGAGGGCGCCGACCATGATGGAACATGCGACGATTCCCTCACCGACAGGACCCAATTGGTAGGTGTGGGCGATGTCGTGGAGCCCGAAGGCAATCGCGGAGAAATCGTAGGCATCGATGAAGATGCCACCTAAGGCGATGAAGGTAATTGCTCGGGCATTGCCGCCTTTCGCGATACCCGAATTGACCAGGTTGGTGACGTCGCGTGCGGATCTGATGATGATCGGCTCGCCCGTCGAGTGCGCACCTGACATGGCATTGCTCCCTTAACGCGGACTCTACGGGCCTCGTGACCGTGCCGCTAGGTCGTTCCGGACTGGGGTGGAGCGTGGAGGATCGAACGGATTCAGATCAGAGCCCGATCGCGAGGTATCGGGTCTCTTCGAACTCCTCGAGGCCGATCTCGGCACCTTCACGGCCGAGTCCGGATTGCTTCGTTCCGCCCATCGGCGCGAATGCCGCCGTGGGCAGGGCGTTGTTGATACCGGTGATACCGACGTCGAGACGCTCGGCAACTCGCCACACACGGGCGGTGTCGCGGGTGTAGAAGTATCCAGCGAGCCCCATTTCCGTGGCGTTGGCGCGCGCGAGCACCTCGTCTTCGTCCTCGAACTGGAAGATCGCGGCTGCCGGGCCGAATACCTCCTCGGTGGCCAGCCCCACGTGTTCGGGGACATCGACCAGCAAGGCAGGAGCGCAGAATGCGCCGGTGGGAAGATCAAAGTCGCGGGTGATCTTCTTTGCACCGGCATCCACAGCCTGATCGACCAGATCATTCACGGCGCGGACGCGTCGCTGGTCGATGCAGGCCGCGAGGTCGGGAACCGGTGAGGACAATCCGTTGCCCACCGTCATCTCATCGACTGCGGCAGCGAATCGGCTGGTGAATTCGTCGTACACGGCGGAATGGACGAAGAAGCGGTTCGCTCCGATGCAGGACTGTCCCGTATTTCGGAACTTGGCGATCATGGCGCCGGCCACCGAGGCGTCGATGTCGGCGTCGTCGAAGACGATGAACGCGGCATTTCCGCCCAGTTCGAGCAGCGGCCGGGTGATACGTCGGCTCGCTTTTGCCATGATGTCCTGTCCGACACCGGTCGAACCTGTGAACGAGACGACACGCACGGCGGGATGCTGGAGATAGGCATCCGTGATCTCGGCGGCGGGGCCGTGAACCAGGTTGATGGTGCCGTTGGGGAGGCCGGCGTCAGTCAAGGCGCGGACAAGTTCGGTCGCGGCCAACGGCGCCTGGTCCGAGACCCGGGCCACGACGGTGCAGCCGGCCGCGAGAGCGGGCGCGAGCTTGCGGGCCTGGATCGAGCAGGGGAAGTTCCACGGGGTGAGGCTGGCCACGACACCGGCGGGACGACGGAGTGTCATGTGGCGGCGATCGGCCGCTTCGTGTGTGTGCACACTGCCACTCGGGCGGCGCGCCTGCTCGGCGAACCAGCGGAAGTATTCCGCGGAGAACGCGACCTCGCCGACGGCTTCGGGTTTGCGTTTGCCCGCCTCGGCGGCCAGAAGTGTGCCGATCTCCTCGGCACGCGCGGTGATCAGGTCGGCGGCCTTGTGGAGCAGGTCTGCACGTTGCCGTGCAGGTGTATCCGCCCATGCGGGAAGCGCGGCTGCAGCAGCGTCGGCCGCCGCGGTGGCCTCGGCGCGGCCGCCGTAGCCGATCCGGCCCACGACGGACCCCGTCACGGGGTTCAGCACATCCTTCTGTTCGGTGGTTTCGTGCCACGCACCGTCGATGAGAACGCTCGGTGTATTCGCCATTATCTGTGAATTCCTTACTCTGAGAGGCCGGGGGAGGGC
>NZ_JBFUGT010000137.1:0-16938 GCF_056402775.1 Rhodococcus sp. P3_B8 | reverse complement strand
CCCTCGTGGTCTCGCTGGCGGTCGGGTTCTTCAACGGGTACCTGGTGATGAAGACGAAGATCCCCAGCTTCCTGATCACGCTGAGCTCGTTTCTGATGCTCACCGGCATCAACCTGGCGGTCACCAAACTCGTCACCGGGCAGGTCGCCACCCCCAGCGTGTCCGACATGGCCGGGTTCGACTCGGCGAAGAGGGTGTTCGCGTCCTCGTTCGAGGTCGGCGGGGTGTCGGTGCGGATCACCGTGGTCTGGTGGTTGCTGTTCACCGCGATCGCCACCTGGGTGCTGTTCAAGACCCGGATCGGGAACTGGATCTTCGCCGTCGGCGGCAACCAGGACTCCGCCCGCGCCATCGGCGTCCCGGTCACGAAGGTCAAGATCGGGTTGTTCATGACCGTCGGGTTCGCCGCGTGGTTCGTCGGGATGCACCTGCTGTTCTCGTTCAACACCGTCCAGTCCGGGCAGGGTATCGGCAACGAGTTCCTCTACATCATCGCCGCGGTCATCGGCGGCTGCCTGCTCACCGGCGGGTACGGCACCGCGATCGGCGCCGCGATCGGCGCGTTCATCTTCGGCATGACGAACCAGGGCATCGTCTACGCCGGCTGGAACCCGGATTGGTTCAAGTTCTTCCTCGGCGCGATGCTGCTGTTCGCGGTCATCGCCAACAATGCCTTCCGTAACTACGCCGCCAAGAGGTGACCGGTATGAGTACCATCGAACAACTTCCCGTCGATACCGAACCCGGTGGTGGCGACAAGATCCCGCTGATCGAGCTCAAACACGTCGGCAAGCAGTACGGCAACATCATCGCCCTCGAGGACATCAACCTGCGGGTGCGGGCCGGGGAGGTCACCGGTGTCCTCGGCGACAACGGGGCCGGCAAGTCCACCCTGATCAAGATCATCGCCGGCCTGCACCAGCAGAGTTCGGGCGAGTTGCTCGTCGACGGCGAGGCCCTCACGTTCGGCTCGCCGAAGGAGGCCCTGTCCAAGGGCATCGCCACCGTCTACCAGGACCTGGCGGTGGTGTCGCTGATGCCGGTGTGGCGGAACTTCTTCCTCGGCCAGGAACTACGGAAGGGACCGCTCAAGTCCCTCGACGCGAACGGGATGCGCGCCACCACGATGTCCGAGTTGTCGAAGATGGGCATCGAGCTGCCCGACGTCGACGCCCCCATCGGGTCGCTGTCCGGCGGCCAACGCCAGTGTGTGGCGATCGCCCGGGCGATCTTCTTCGGCGCCCGCGTGCTGATCCTCGACGAGCCCACCGCCGCCCTCGGCGTCAAGCAGTCCGGGATGGTGCTGCGCTACATCTCCGCCGCCAAGGAACAGGGCTTCGGGGTCGTGTTCATCACCCACAACCCGCACCACGCCTACATGGTCGGCGACCACTTCGTCCTCCTCAACCGCGGCCGCCAGAAACTGGACTGCACGTTCGACGAGATCAGCCTCGAAGAACTCACCCAGCAGATGGCCGGCGGCGACGAACTCGAAGCACTCACCCACGAACTGCGGCGTTAGGCACCGACACGACGATGCGCCCGGCACACGTGCCGGGCGCATCGTTCGTTTCCGAGTGGGTCAGACCTTCGCGTTCGCCTTCGCCTTCGTGAGCGCGACATCCTCCTTGTCGAGGTCGAGCAGCGGAGTGCGGGAGTTCTCCTTGGCTGTGGAGGCAGAGGCCGCGGCGATGAGCGCGCAGACGGCGGTGAAGATCGCGACCGGCACCCAGTTCTTGGGGTCGGCGCCCCGCAGTGCCTGGGCGATGGTCGGTGCGAAACCGGCGAGAGCGAATCCGAGCTGCGTGCCGATCGCCATGCCGGAGTAGCGAACCCGCGAGGAGAACATCTCGGCGTAGAACGCCGGCCAGATGGCGTTGGTCCCGGCGTAGACGCCACCCATCAGCAGGATGCCCGCGAGGAAGATCATCGCCACGTTGCCGGTGCCGATCGCGGCGAAGTACAGGAAGATTCCGGCGGCCGAACCGATCGCGCCACCGATGAACACCGGCTTGCGGCCGATCCGGTCGGACAGCATGCCGAACAGCGGCTGCGAGACCAGGGCCACCGCGTTGGCGGCGATCGCGACCCACAGCATGGTCGTGCGGCTCATCCCGATCTCGGGGGTGGTGGCGTAGGCGAGGCCGAACACGGAGAACACAGTGCTGACGACGGCGATGAACGCGCAGAAGACCACACGGAGAACGTCGCGCCAGTGCGTGCGGAAGAGGTCGACGACGGGCAGCGGGGCGGGCGTCTCGTCCAGCGCTTCCTTGTTGGCGATGAAGATTTCGGGCTCTTCGAGCTTGCGACGCACGATGTAGGCGACGACGAGGACGAGGAGGCTGCACCAGAACGGGACGCGCCAGCCCCAGCTGTAGAGGGTCTCGTCGGGCAGCGCCGCGACGGGGATGAACGCGAGGCTCGCGACGATGAAACCGGCCTGGGTACCGGTGAGCGTCCAGCTGCAGAAGAAGCCGCGACGGTGTGCGGGGGAGTGCTCGAGGGTCAGTGAGCCCGCACCCGACTGTTCGCCCGCCGCGGAGATGCCCTGGCAGATGCGCAGCAGCACCAGCAGCACCGGTCCGACCATCCCGGCCTGCTCGGACGACGGCAGACAGCCGATCAGGAACGTGACGACGCCCATGAGCACCAGGCAGAACATCATCACCTTCTTGCGTCCGGCCCGGTCGCCGAAGTGTCCGACGAACACGGCGCCGATCGGGCGCGCGATGTAGGAGATGCCGAAGGTGGCCAGCGACAGCAGCAGCGGATTCTTCGATCCCTCGAAGAACACGTGCGGGAACACCAGCGCAGCAGCCGAGGCGAAGATGTAGAAGTCATAGTACTCGAGCAGGCTGCCGAAGAAGGCGGCCTTCGCGGCCTTCTTCGCGTTGGTGGGATCAGCGTTGGGGTCGACGGAGGAGCGGCCTTTGCCGTCACCGTTTCGACCGGAGACGCCGGTGCCGTAGTCGATGGTCATCGATACTCCTGGGGAGCGAGGAATGTGAACACTGGCGGCTCGGAAGAGCAGGTGTTCGTAGGTCGTAGAAGCAAGGTAACCCCGGTCACAGCCTCGAGTCAATAATGGTCGAAATGGTTAGTTCATACTTTTCCGGGCTGCTGCAGGTAGGCCAGGACGACGTCGCCGATCATCGTGCGCAGGTGGGGGCGGTTCTCCGCGCCGGTGAGATCCCAGTCGAACAGCGCCCTGAACGTGTACCGATTTGCCACCCGGAAGACGCAGTACGAGCTGATGAGCATGTGGATGTCGAGCGCCGTCGTGTCGGTGCGGAAGAGGCCCGCCTCCTGCCCTCGCCGGAGGATCTGCTCGAGCGTGCGGATCGCCGGGGCCTGCGTCTCGGGGAGCCCCTCGGCCTGGACGAGGTTGACGCCGCGATTCGTGTTCTCGATCGCGACGAGACGAATGAAGTCCGGGTGAGCTTCGTGATGGTCGAACGTCAGCTCGGCGAGCGCCCGGATCGCCTCGGTCGGCTCGAGGTGGTCGACGTCGAGCTGGGACTCCTCGTAACGGATCTCCTCGTAGGCACGCTGGAGAACCGCCCGGTACAGCCCCTCCTTGTCGCCGAAGTAGTAGTAGAGCATCCGCTTCGTGGTGGCGGTCTTCGCCGCGATCTCGTCGATGCGGGCGCCGGTCAGGCCCTTGTCGGCGAATTCCGTCATCGCCACCCGCAGGATGTTCTCCCGGGTCTTCTCGGGGTTGCGGGTCCGTTTGACCGTCTCCTTCTCGGAGGTCGCGCCCGTCGTCTCGCTTCGTGTCATCGGTGAAACTCCTGCCTCTGCTGTCTTCCGCGCGGTATGGAGGTATGCTACCGTGACATAACTCACTAGATAGTTAATTAGCTCCCAGCCCTCTCCCGGAAGTGATCGCCATGACCTCTCGTGACCTCGATGCCCCCACCGCTCGCCCGTCGTACCTGTGCGGTCTGATCGGCACCGGGATCTCGAAATCGCTGACCCCGCCGCTTCACGAGGCCGAGGGTCGCGCGCAGGGCGTCGGGTACGTCTACCGGATCCTCGACCTCGACACGCTGGGCATGGGGGTCGAGGGACTGCCGCAGCTCCTCTCGGCCGCCAAGCTCCTCGGGTTCAACGGGCTCAACATCACGCACCCCTGCAAGCAGGCCGTCATTCCGCTCCTCGACGACCTGTCCGACGACGCCCGCAAGCTCGGCGCGGTCAACACGGTCCACATCGACGGTGGGCGCCTGATCGGCCACAACACCGATTGGTCCGGATTCGCGCGCAACATGGACGAGGGTCTCGAAGGCGCGCCCATGAACCGCGTCGTGCAACTCGGGGCCGGCGGGGCAGGCGCGGCCGTCGCCTACGCCGCACTGACCCGGGGTGTCGGACACTTCACGATCATCGACGCCGACGCCGCGCGCTCGAAGGACCTGCGCGACTCGCTCGCCGAACTGTTCCCGGACCGGGAAATCGCTGCCGGCGACCTCTCCGCCGTTCCCGCCGCGGTCGGTGCGGCCCAGGGCCTCATCCACGCGACGCCGATCGGCATGGCGGCCCACCCCGGCATGGCACTCGACGCCGCCCTGCTKCGCCCCGACCTGTGGGTCGCGGACGTCGTCTACCGTCCCGCCGAAACCGAACTCCTCGCCCGCGCCCGGGACATCGGCGCCCGGACCCTCAGCGGAATCGGCATGACCATCGGACAGGCTGTCGACTCCTTCCGGATCTTCACCGGCCTCGAGCCGGACGCCCAGCGGATGCGTGAGCACATGGGTCTGCTGTTGCAGGCAGAGGACGCCGCCGCGCTCGCGGGCGCGTAACGGCCGCGCCTGCCACGTGGCGCAGACTGTCACCGTGAGGTTATTGCTGCTGGCCGACACCCATGTCCCGAAACGGGCACGAGACCTGCCCGCCCGGGTGTGGGACGAGGTCGACCGCGCGGACGTGGTGATCCACGCCGGCGACTGGGTCGATCTCCCCACGTACGAGGCCCTGCGGGCCCGATCGGCGCGGCTCGTGGCGTGCTGGGGCAACAACGACGGCGACGACCTGCGCGCCCTGATGCCCGAGCGGGCGGACGTGACCCTGGCCGGGGTGCGCATCACCGTCGTGCACGAGACCGGGGCCTCCGCAGGCAGGGAGAAACGGATGTCGGCCGCCTACCCGGACACCGACGTCCTGATCTTCGGGCACAGCCACATTCCCTGGGACACCACCACGGAAACCGGTCTGCGACTGCTGAACCCGGGATCACCGACGGATCGACGGCGGCAGCCGCACTGCACGTACATGACGACCACCGTCCGGGACGGGGAACTCGGCGACGTCGAATTGCACCGGATGTGACGGACCCGACGTGACGGTGATTCGGGCGCCCTTCAGTACGCAGTCAACGGGATCACGCCAGTGGTCCGGCCGAGGGGATCGAGGACGTGCCCGCCCCGCTTGAACGTGTGCAGGGTGATGAACCTGTCGGTGATCACGAGTGAGGGGAGTTCGCGCGTCAGGGCCGCCTCGAACGGCGCGATCTCGGCAGCCGCCCGAAACCACATGGTCGCGACGATCGTCGACGTTCCCGTGACGGCCTCGACGACACGACATCTGGGCATGCGGCCCAACAGGTTTCCCGCTGTGTTCAGCTCACCCGGCGGAACGGTCATCATGAAAGTCGTCGGCACGATGGGCCCGAGAAGTTCGGGGGCTCCCTCGCACCGCAGGGCGACACGACCCGAGTCCGTCATTCTCTCGACTCGGCGGCGCGCGGTCGGCCCGGTCGTCCCGCACCGGGCGGCGAGATCGGTCCAGGATTGCCGGCCGTCCGTCGCCAGGGACTGAAGCAGAGCCCGGTCGAGGTCGTCGAGTGAGGAAAGCGGTGTCCGACGGGTGGAGGGGGTCGGCGGCACCAGGCGAGTGGACTGTTCCAGGTCCAGGGCTTGGACCCGCCACCGCGAACCCTCCCGGTAGGTGGTCAGCGCGACCATCGATGTCACCGCGGTGATTCCGTCGATTCGTTCGATCCGGTCGTCGAGAAGCCGAGCGAGATCTGCCATGCCGGGAACGAACACGTCGAGAAGGAAATCCGCTGCGCCAGTCGTGCTGGACACGGTCGCCACAGCCGATTCGCCGACGAGTGCCCGGGCCACGTCGCGTTTCGCCTGAGGTCTGCAGTGGACGGCCAGGAATGTGGCACATCCCTGGCGAACGAATGCCGGGCCGGGAACGACCGCAACCCACGCGGAACCGCGTTCGGTCAGCAGCTTCCACCTTCTCGCGAGGGTCTTCGGTGTGTGCCCGAGGGTCTGAGCCAGCTCTGCCCAGTCGACTCGCGGGTTCAGCTGGAGGGCGTCCGTGATGGCGAGATCGAGCTCGGTAGCTACCTCTGGCGTTACATCTGGCATTCTGCAGGGCCTCTTCTGTGAGAAACCGGTCATCATTCCAGGTTAGTGAGGTGGGCCACCGAGAGTTGTCGCAGCGCAGGTGCGCAACCTGGAACAACCAGGCACAGCGAAGTCGAGGTCGATGATGCGAACAATATCGGTTGTGGGTGAAGACCTGAGGGCCAGACGGCTCCCGGTAGGGGCACTGCTGGGCTCGATGGCCACCGTCGAGTTGCTCAGCGGCGTCACACAGGGCTATCTCACCCCACTGCTGCCTTCGCTCGGCGACAGCCTCCAGATCACGGCATCCGGACAGACCAGGATCTATCTGCTGTCTCAGTTGGCGTTCGCGATCTGGACACCGTTACTCGCCAAACTGGGCGATTCGTTCGGGTACCGCCGTTTTCTCCGCCTCTCCATTGCCCTCGTCGCTGCCGGGTCGCTGATCATGGCGATCGCGCCGAGCGTGCTGACGATCTCGGTCGGTGTCGTTCTCCAGGGTGCGGTCGTGGGCTTCATGCCACTCCTGATCGGGATCCTGCGACACCAGGCGCCGGCGAGTCGCCGCACGGGAGTCGGCCTCCTGGTCGGCGTCCTCACCGCGGCCGTCGGCATCGGCGGTGTCGTCTCGGGCTCCCTCAGCGAGCGGTCGGCGACCCTCGGGCTGTGGGTCGCGGTACCGGTCGCGGTCCTGGCGGTGATCGCCGGTTTCCTGCTTCCCGATGGGGCCCCACGGGCGGGCGGCCGTATTCCACTCGTGTCCTTCGCCCTGCTCTCGCTCGGTCTGGCCGGCGTGGTGGCCGCCCTGTCGCTCGGTGCGGACTGGGGATGGACATCGGGAGAAACGATCGGATCGATGTTTGTGGGTGTCGTCGGTCTCGCCGCATGGATCGGCGTCGACTCGGCCTCGAAGTTCCCGATGGTGGATCTCCGCATGCTCGTCCACCAACCCGTGGCCGTCGTCTCCGGGGTCACCTTCTGTCTGGCCTTCTCGACGATCGGCTTCTTCGGTGCGAACGCCGTCTTTCTCGGGTCCTCGCCCGACGACAGCGGATTCGGCCTTTCCTACGGGCCTCGCTCGATCGCGCTGGTCGCACTGGCTCTCAACGTGTTCGCGCTGGCGAGTTCACTCTCCACCGCGACGATGCTTCGCAGGCTCGGCGAACGGCAGACACTTGCCCTTTCGGGCGCCCTGATCGCAGCCTCGTTCGGCAGTCTGCTCCTCTGGCATTCGACGGCGCCCCAGTATCTCGCCGCCATCGCTCTGCTCGGCGTCGGTTTCGGCGGCTATCAGGCCTCGACGCGCGCACTGTGCGTCGAATCGGTACCCGGCCGCGAGACCGCCATGGCGGCGGGGATCAACGAACTCGCGCTCTCGATGGGTGCGGCGATCGGAGCGGCCACAGTCGGCGCAATCCTGTCCGCGACCAGCACTTCCGCGGGGGTCACGTTGCAGTCCTACGTGTGGTTGTGGTGCGTGTGTGCAGCGGTCGCACTCGTGGGGGCCGGCCTCGGCCTGTGCTACCGGAAGGGGGCGGACCTCTCATGACGGACCGAAGTACGCTCGTCCCAGCCGATGTTGCGGCGAAGATCGTGTCCTGTGTGGAGACCTGGTCGGGCGCACTGATCACCCTGAGCCACAGCCTCCATCACGAGCCGGAACTGGCATTCGAGGAACATCGATCGGTATCCAAGATCATCGACCTCGCGGAAGGTGCCGGGTTCGAGACGGCGCACGGCGTCGGGGGCCTGGCGACGGCCTTCGTCGCGACCAAGGGTACCGGCGCCCTCACCATCGGCTTCTGCGCCGAATACGACGCGCTTCCCGAGATCGGCCATGCGTGTGGGCACAACGTCAACGGCGCCGCCGCGGTGGGTGCGGCAATCGCGTTGGCGGAGGTGGCGGACTCCCTGGATGTCCGGGTCAAGCTCGTGGGAACCCCTGCCGAGGAAGCGGGCGGCGGGAAGGCCATCCTTCTGAGAGCCGGCGTATTCGACGATGTCGCCGCCGCCATGATGGTGCACGCGGGCGGGCGAGACGAGGTGGGCGGATCCTCCCTGGCGATGAGCCAGTGGACGGCCGAGTACAGCGGTCGGTCCTCGCACGCCGCGACAGCCCCGTGGCTGGGCGCCAACGCACTCGACGCGGTGGCCGTGGCGTACAACGCCGTAGGACTCCTGCGTCAGCAACTCGAGCCCGGCCTCGTCGTATCGATCATCGTCACCGACGGCGGGCAGGCGTGCAATGTGATTCCGTCGAATGCCCGGGTGGCAGTGGAGATTCGAGCGACCTCGACGGCCAAGCTCCGGCAGGTGCAGGCGAGAGTGCGAGCGTGTCTCGAAGCCGGTGCCCTCGCAACGGGCACGGACGTCACCATCACACCCTGTGGCGAGGACTTCGCGGAATTACGGCAGGACGATTTCATGACCCGCGCATACTCCCGGGCGATCGGCACCCGCGGCCGGAGCGCCCTGTCCCGGGCGGGCGACCACATCGCGTCGACGGACATGGGGAACATCTCCCACGTGCTACCCGCCATCCACCCGACCATCGGGTACGACGTCGGAGATGCCGCACACCACACGGCCGAGTTCGCATTGCACGGCACGTCCCCGTCCGCCGACGAAGCGGTACTGGACGGGGCACTGGCGATGGCAGCGGTCGGGGCGGAACTCGCCCTCGATCGAGATCAGCGCACCCGACTGCTCGACCGAGTCCAGAATCCACACCTCCGAAGGGAAGAGAAAGTATGAGCGTCGATACCGTCGCGCGTCACGGAGACGACTGTGCACGAGCCGAGGAGACCGTCGTAGTCGGCGTCGGAGCTGTCACACCGGAGCAGGTGCTGAGTGTCGCTCGCCGAGGCGCCGCCGTGACGCTGTCCGAAGACGCGCTCCTTGCGATGAGCGAGTCACGTCGGCGCATCAAGGATCTCGCGGAGGATCCGAAGCCCGTCTACGGAGTGTCCACCGGGTTCGGGGCCCTCGCGACCCGGCACATTCCGCTTTCATTGCGTGCCCGATTGCAGCGCAGCCTGATTCGCTCGCACGCGGCAGGGTCGGGTCCCGGGGTCGAGCGGGAAGTGGTGCGGGCGTTGATGTTGTTGCGCCTCTCGACCCTGGCCACCGGGCGCACGGGGGTGCGCCCAGAGGTCGCGCAGGTTTACGCGTCGCTCCTGTCGGCCGGCATCACACCCGTGGTCCACGAATACGGCAGCCTCGGATGCTCCGGCGATCTGGCGCCGCTGGCCCATGTCGCGCTCGCGGTGATCGGTGAGGGCACGGTGCGGGATTCGGACGGGGCGCAGATGCAGGCGCGAGAGGCGATGTCCGCCGCCGGAATCGAACCCGTCGTGCTCGAGGAGAAGGAGGGGCTGGCCTTGATCAACGGCACGGACGGCATGCTCGGCATGCTGGTGCTGGCGTGCGAGGACCTGCACGGGCTGCTGCGTCTGGCCGACGTCACGGCGGCGATGAGTGTGGAGGGTTTGCTCGGCACCGACAAGGTGTTCGCCCCGGACCTGCAGGCGCTCCGGCCGCATCCCGGACAGGCGGCTGCTGCGGACAACATGACGCGGTTGCTCGCGGGTTCAGCCATCGTCGCCAGCCATGCGGGGCCGGATTGCACGGTGGTGCAGGACGCCTACTCGTTGCGGTGCGCACCGCAGGTGGCCGGGGCGGCGCGGGACACGCTCGCGCACGCCGAGCGGGTGGCGTCGTGGGAACTGGCGAGCGCCGTCGACAATCCGGTGGTGACGCTGGACGGGCGGGTGGAGTCGAACGGCAATTTCCACGGGGCGCCGGTCGGGTACGTGCTGGACTTCCTGGCGATCGTCGTCGCGGACGTGGCGAGCATGAGCGAGCGCCGCACCGACCGCTTCCTCGACGTGGCCCGCAATCACGGGCTGCCCCCGTTTTTGGCCGACGATCCCGGGGTGGACAGCGGCCACATGATCGCCCAGTACACCCAGGCGGCGATCGTCTCGGAGCTGAAGCGGCTGGCGGCGCCGGCGAGTGTGGACTCGATTCCGTCGTCGGCGATGCAGGAGGATCACGTGTCGATGGGGTGGTCGGCGGCCCGGAAGCTGCGCCGGGCGATCGACGGACTGACCCGGGTGCTCGCGATCGAGGCGTTGACGGCCGCTCGTGCGCTCGACCTGCGTGCCCCGCTGGCACCGTCGCCGGCGACGGGTGCGGTGCGGGACACGATCCGCGAGCACGTCGCCGGACCGGGGGCCGATCGTCACCTCGCGCCGGAGATCGAGGCCGCGGTCATCCTCGCCTCGTCCGGCGCGCTGGTCGCGAGCGCGGAGTCGGTGGTGGGAAAGCTGGACTGACCGGGGCGCTCGACGGCCCCGTTGATGTCTCGAGGCTTGCGAACTACCGTGGAATGCAGGAGATGGTCCTCATGACTCTCGCGGAGTTCGACACACGCAGGAAGACCGTCGACACGGACCGTGGTCCGGTCAGCTACCTCGATTCCGGCACCGGCCGTGTGGCGTTCTTCATTCACGGCGTCGGGACCTCCGGCTACCTCTGGCGCAACGTGATCCGTCAGCTCGAGGGCGAAAGACGGTGCGTCGCCCTCGATCTTCCGCTGCACGGTCACACCCCCGCCGCGCCCGATCAGGACTTCACGCTGGGCGCGCTCGCCGACGTCGTCGCGGCCACGTGCGACGCCCTGGGGCTGCTCGAGGTCGACGTGGTTGCCAACGACACCGGCGGAGCGGTCGCGCAGATCTTCGCGGCCCGGCACCCCGACAGGTTGTCGTCGCTGACGTTGACGAACTGCGAAACCCATGACAACGTGCCGCCGAAGGCATTCCTTCCCGCCGTGCTGCTCGCCCGGGCGGGACTGCTCGCCCGGATTGCGCGACCGCTGGCGAGGAATGTGTCGAGGGCTCGTAAGTTGTTGTACGGCAGTGGGTATCAGAACGTGCGATCACTGCCGGAGGAAGTCGTGGCGTCGTACGTCGAGCCGCTGCTCGGCACCCACGACCGAGCGTTGCTGTTCCAGCGCTGGATCGCGTCCCTCCATCCACGCGACCTACTCGCGGTCGAACCGGACCTCGCGGCACTCGAGGTCCCCACACTCGTCGTGTGGGGCACCGGAGACATGTTCTTCCGGACGAAGTGGGCCTACTGGCTGCGCGACCTCATCCCGGGAGCACGGGAAGTCGTGGAGATCCGGGGTGGCAAGTTGTTCTTCCCCGACGAACGTGCGCGCGAGCTGGTCGTCGAACTGCGCAGATTCTGGGCAGCCCGTTCGTGAGCCGCGCTCAGCGCAGCGGGTCGAAATGCCGCATGACGCCGGGAACCTCGCCGCCGGTCATGGAGTCGGCCATCATGCGCCCGGTGAGCGGGCCCAGGGCGATGCCCCACATTCCGTGACCGCCCGCCACGTGCACGCGGGGGGAGCGGGTGGCGCCGACGAGCGGAAGTCCGTCGGTGGTGCAGGGCCGGGATCCGACCCACTCCTCCTGACGCGATTCCCAGTCGATGCCGGTGAACATGGGAGTCGCGGCCTCGATGATCGCCCGGACCCGACGCGGGTCGAGAGGCGCGTCGGGACTGCGGAATTCCATCATCCCGGCGACACGGAAACGGTCGTGCAGCGGGGTGCACGCCACTCGCTGCGTGGGGAAGTAGATCGGGTTCTTCGGCATCTGCTCGGGCTGGACGCTGAAGCTGTAGCCGCGGCCGGCCTGCACCAGGGCGCGGACACCGAACGGGCGGGCGAGAGCATTGAGGCGTGCGCCGCTGGCGATGACGACGGCATCGGCGGCGACCGCGTCGCCGGTGGCCGAGGCCAGGCTGACCCCGGACTGTCCCCGATCCTGCACAGCGGCCACGTCGAAACCGGACCTGATGTCGCCGCCACGGGCCCGGACGGCGTCGGCGAGTGAGTGCACGAAGCGCGGCGGGTCGATGAAGCGCTGGTTGCGCAGCCTCAGACCGGAGTGCACGCCATTGCCGAGACTCGGCTCGAGAGAGTGGATCTCGTCCCTGTCGACGCGGTCGTACTCGACCTCGCCGCCTGCGGCCTCGACGTGACGGAACTCGTCGACGAGCGCTTCGCGGTCCTCGTCCGACTTGAACGCGGTGAGAAACGGGTCGGCGAGATGCGTGTGCTCCCGCACGCCGCCGTCCGCGAGTTCGTCGTAGGCGCTCAGGGAGATCCGGTTGACCTCGGCGTACACCTTCATCGCGTCCTCCCACCGGGAGTGCGTGCAGTGCCGGGCGAAGCCGACGAGGAAACGCACCAGGCGCAGATCGGTCGTGAAGGGAACGTAGACCGGCGACGACGGATTCAGCATTGCGCGCAGACCGTACTTCAACACGGCGGGCTCGGGCAGCGGCAGCGTCAATGCCGGTGCGAGCCAACCCGCGTTGCCCCAGGACGCGTCCGACGCGACACTCTCACGATCGACGACCGTGACGCGCACGCCGCGCTCCTGGAGGAACCACGCCGTGGACAATCCGACGACGCCTGCTCCGACGATCGCGACATGGTCAGGGCGCTGCACTGTGCTCATGACTCCATCATGGGTCGGCGACGGCGCCGGGGGAGTAGCCGTTCGGCCAGTCCCCGACAGTGCCCCCTGTGCAATCGGCCAGGGGTCACATGCCCCGCAGCCCCGTCAGCTTCAGATGCAACATCAGGATGAGCCGGGTGTCCGCGTCGGACAGGTCCACGTCGCACGAATCGACGCAGCGTCGCAGCCGGTTCCTCAGCGTGTTGGGGTGCACGTGCAGCGCGGCGGCCGCATCGGCGACGTCGCCGCCGTAGGCGAGGAAGGCGCGGGCCGTAGCCACGAGATCGGTCCCGTGCTGCTCGTCGTGCCGGGTGAGCGCGGCGAGTGGGGTGAGCTCGCCGAGGCCGTCGAAGATGTCTGCCACACGCAACGCCAGCACGGACGCGAGACTGTCCCGCATCGTCCCGACGACACCGCCGGACCGGGCGTGCTGCAGGACGGTGAGAACCCGGTCGGCGTCCCCTCGCGACAGGTGAGCCTGGCTGGCCGTGGTCACTTCGCGTCCGACGGCGACCACGAACGCTGCCCCGCTGCGGGCGCGACCGAGGAAATTCTCGGCGAGGCGCCGGACGTCCTTCTCCGACGCGGCGATGACCACGTAGATGACGTCGTCGAGCTGGGCGGCGACCGAATCGACCGCCAACGTGTCGAGGTACAGGCCGAGGGAAGCGAGCAAACCGGATGGCAGCGAGCGCCCGATCGCGACCGGGGCGGCCGCCGCGACGGTCAACCTTCCCTGCAGCCGGAGATCGTCGGCGGCGCGGAAGGCGGGCTCGCCGCCGTTGATCAGCGCACGCACCCGATCCACCTGCATCCGGCGCGTCACGTCCACGCGTTCGCGCTCCGCCGCGATGTGTTCGGCGACGACCGGCACCGCGGACCGCAGGATCGATTCCTGTTCCGGAGTGGGGGCGGACGTCATCGCCGCCCAAATGGACCCGACCGACCGTCCCGCGTCCCGCACCGCGATCACCGCTCGGGGAGTCATGTTCGGCATCCGCATGTCCACGTAGAAGACGTCGGTGTCGCGGTGCAGGCGCTCGAAGACACCGGCGTCCGCGAGGAGTTGCCGGTACTTCCCGGGCACCTGCCGTCCCAGAATGGTCTCGATGCGGGCTTGGTCCACGGCCTGCTCGCCGCTCGAATAGGCCAGAACCGTCGAGTTCTCGTCCTCGATCGTGATCGGCGCACCGATCAGCTCGGCCAGCGACCCCGCCACCGTGAACAGGTCTTCACCGCGCAGGTCCATGTCTGGGAGCCTAGTTGCCGGGAACGGTCCGGCCCGGTCTTCGCCGCGACACCGTGTCCTCGAGACACGGGCCTCCGGGTCCTGGCGGTGGCCACCTCACACGGGCATTGTGGGGGGTATGGCGGCGGCGCAGGGCGGAACCGGAACGATGGCCGCGTGGCGCGTGGTCGCGCCGGGCCCCGTCGCGGGCCACCCGCTGGAACTCGGACGCGAGACCGTTCCCGGGCCGGGACCGGGCGAACTTCTCGTGAAGGTGCTGGCGTGCGGAGTGTGCCGCACCGACCTGCACGTGACCGAAGGGGATCTGCCCGTGCACCGGCCCCGGGTGATTCCCGGCCACGAGGTGGTGGGGGAGGTTGCCGCACTGGGTGATTCGGTGTCGGGTTCCTTCGCTGTCGGCGACCGGGTGGGAATCGCCTGGCTGCGTCACACCTGCGGACGTTGCGCGGCCTGCCTGCGCGGCGCGGAGAACCTGTGCAGGCAGTCGCAGTACACGGGTTGGGATGCGGACGGCGGATACGCCGAATTCGCGACGGTCCCGGCCGACTACGCGCTGCACCTGCCGGAGGGCTACTCGGACACCGAACTCGCACCCCTGCTGTGCGCCGGGATCATCGGCTACCGCGCACTCGAACGTGCCGCGGTCCCCGACGGCGGCGCACTGGGCCTCTACGGGTTCGGCGGCAGCGCGCACCTCACCGCCCAGGTCGCGTCGATCCGCGGCGCCCGCGTGCACGTCATGACGCGTGGGGCGGWGGCCCGTGCGCTGGCGCAGCGACTCGGGGCGACGTCCGTGCAGGGTGTGCGCGACGTGCCGCCGGAACCCCTCAACTGCGCGATTCTGTTCGCGCCGGTGGGCGATCTGGTGCCCGTGGCTTTGGAGGCGCTCGCCGACGGCGGCACCCTCGCCGTCGCGGGGATCCACCTCACCGACATTCCCGCGCTCGAGTACCAGAGGCATCTGTTCCGGGAACGGCAGATCCGCAGCGTCACCGCCAATACCCGTTCGGATTCCGTCGAATTCCTGCGCATCGCAGCGGAACACCGGCTGAGTATCGACATCCACCCGTACCCACTCGACCGTGCCGACCGGGCCCTGCGCGACCTGGCCGGCGGAAAGTTCAGCGGTGCAGCAGTTCTCGAGCCGTAGAGGGAGAGAGATATGAGCGAACATGCAGGGGCGCCCGTGGTCGTCGGTATCGATGGTTCACGCGCCGCGCTCGACGCGGCGCGCTGGGCCGCGGGCGCGGCGGTCCGGCTCGACGCCGCACTCCTGCTCGCCCACACCTACCCGGACGAGGCCACGTTCTACAACGGCACCGCGATGATGATCGACGCCCAGTTTATCCAGGAACTGCGCGAGGACGGCAACTCGATGCTCGACGCCACCACCGCCGCCGTCCTGCAGGACCACCCCGGACTCGCCGTCGAGCGCGACGTCCGATCGGGGACGGCGGCGTCCCACCTGATCGAGTTGTCGAGGGCGGCGCGGATAGTGGCGCTCGRCGCGCAGGGCGCCGGCGCGGTCACCGACTACCTCCTCGGGTCCACGGTGCTCCGCACGGTCAACCACGCGCACAGCCCGGTCGCGGTCGTCCGGGGAGCGTCCACGACGGCATCCTCACCGGACACCCGCCCGATCGTCGTCGGCGTCGACGGYAGCCAGGTCAGCGAGAAGGCCGTCGAGGAGGCGTTCGCGCTCGCGTCCGCGTTCGGCGTCGGTCTGGACGTGGTGCACGCGTGGAGTGGCGAGAAGCAGCACGGCCTCGCCCATGCGTCGAAGTACGTGGACTGGACCGCCTACGAGGAAGGGGAGAAGGCCGTCGTGTCCGAATGCCTCGCCGGCATCCGGGACGAGTACCCGGACGTGCCGGTGAACGAGGTGACGACACAGGGGGTGTCCGCCGACGTCCTCCTGCGGCACGCGACGACGGCGCAGCTGCTGGTGGTCGGAAGCCACGGCCGGGGCAAAGTGATGGGTGCCCTGCTCGGATCCGTCAGCCAGAATCTGGTGCACCACGCACCCTGCCCCGTCCTCGTCTGCCGGGCTCGGCAGTGACACCGTCCGAGCCGGGCTCGGCAGTGACACCGTCCGAGCCGCGCGGATAGGCTCCTGTCATGGCTGGGGTCGAGGGTGTCCTGCTCGATATCGACGGGGTGCTGGTTACTTCGTGGCATCCGATCGACGGTGCCGTCGCCGCGGTGCGGGAGGTGCGCGAGCGCGGACTCGCGTGCGCCTACCTCACCAACACGACGTCCCGGACGTGCGACGAGATCGCCGACGCCCTGCGGTCGGCGGGCATCGAGGCCGACTCCGGCGAGATCGTCACGGCGGCCCGGCTCACCGCCGAATACGTCCGGTCGACCTACCCCGGGTCGCGGGCCTGGGTCCTCAACAGCGGCGACATCACAGCCGATCTGTCCGGGATCGAACTGGACGACGAGGACCCCGAGGTGGTGATCCTCGGTGGCGCCGGGCCGGAATTCACCCACGACGCTCTGAGCCGCGTGGTCGAGCTGATGCTCGACGGCGTCCCCGTCGTCGCGATGCACCGGGGCACCACATGGGCCACCCATGACGGGCTGCGCATCGACACGGGCACCTACCTCCCCGGTATGGAGGAGGTCGCGGGGACCAACGTCGTCTCGGTGGGCAAGCCGTCGCTCGCGGCGTTCCTCACCGCCACCGATCTGATGGGCACGGAACCGGACGTGACGGTCATGGTCGGTGACGACCTGACGAATGACGTCCTGGCCGCACAGCGGGTGGGACTGACCGGCGTGCTGG
>NZ_JBFUGT010000136.1:0-16979 GCF_056402775.1 Rhodococcus sp. P3_B8 | reverse complement strand
CTGCTGATCGACGTGTCCGGATCGATGAGCCCGTACGCCGATGCGCTGCTGCGCTTCGCGCACGTCGTCGCCCGCGGAAACCCCGCAGGCACCGAGGTGTTCTCACTGGGCACTCGGCTGACGCGGCTCTCCCGGGCGCTGCGGGTCCGCGACCCGGAAGTGGCGCTCGCCGCCGCGGGCCGGGCCGTGCCGGACTGGGCGGGCGGCACCCGCCTCGGCGAGACGCTGCGCGCGTTCCTGGACCGCTGGGGAAGGCGCGGCGTCGCGCGCGGCGCCGTCGTGGTGATCTTCTCCGACGGCTGGGAGCGCGGTGACCCGGCCCTGCTCGCGGAGCAGATGGCTCAGCTGCGCCGGCTCGCGCGCACCGTGCTATGGGTGAATCCGCACGCCGGCGCTGACGGATACGAGCCGGTGCAGTCCGGGATCGCGGCCGCCCTGCCGTTCGTCGATCGTCTGCTCGCCGGCCACAGTCTCGCGACACTGCAGGAACTGCTCGAGGTCGCACGCCGAACGTGACCGATCCTGAACCGGTTCCACGATTTCGGGTGTTGTTCGCGCTCCGTCGGCGCAGAGTAGGACGTATCACCTGACGCTCCCGGCTTTGGAGGCGCAATGCGCATCACTGTCACCGTCGACGGAACGGCATACACGGACGAGGTGGAACCGCGACTGCTCCTCGTCCACTATCTTCGGGACCGGCTCGGCAAGGTCGGCACCGTCATCGGTTGCGACACCGGAAACTGCGGGGCGTGCACCGTTCATCTGAACGGTCACAGCGTCAAGTCCTGCTCGGTGCTCGCCGTGCAGGCCGACGGCGGCGACGTCCTCACCGTCGAGGGCCTGTCCCGGAGCGGGACGTTGCACCCCGTGCAGCAGGCGTTCCGCGACAATCACGCCTTGCAGTGCGGCTACTGCACTCCCGGCATGATCATGCAGACTCTCGACCTGCTCGCCGAGGAACCCGACCCGGACGAGCGGACGGTGCGGCTGGGGTTGGAAGGCAACCTGTGCCGCTGTACCGGGTACCAGAACATCGTCAGCGCGGTGCAGGACGCGGCGCAGCGGTTGCGCGGCGGCGGCACCACCGAAACACCGACGACGGCGGATGCGCCGAAGACCGACACCGCGCAGGGAGGCGTGCGATGACCGCCACCGCGGAACCGGAAATCGGGAAGGCCCGGAAGCGCAAGGAAGACGAGCATCTGGTCACGGGCCGCACCCGTTGGACCGACAACCTGGTGCTGCCGGGCATGCAGCACCTGGCGATCCTGCGCAGCCCGTTCGCCCACGCCCGCATCACCGGTGTCGACGCCTCCGCCGCCCGCGAGATGCCCGGTGTCGTCGCGGTCCTCACCGGCGCCGATCTCGCCGGCGAGCAGGGCAGCCTGCCGTGTGCCTGGCCGATCACACCGGACATGAAGTCGCCGCCCGCGCCGTCCCTCGCGGTCGACGCCGTCAATTTCGCGGGCGAGGCGGTMGCTGTCGTGGTCGCGCGCAGCGCGTACGAGGCGCACGACGCACTCGAGGCGATCGACGTCGAGTACGACGACCTGCCGGTCGTACTCGATCTCGCGGCCGCGGCCACCGACGGCGCCGACCTCGTGCACCCGGATCTCGGGACGAACGTCAGCGCCACCTGGACGTTCGACTCCGCGGAGGCCGGTACCGGAGGCGACGTCGAGCAGGCCATCCGCGACGCCGAGGTACTCGTCGAGCGCACCTTCCGGCAGCAGCGGCTGATCCCGGCGTTCATGGAACCCCGCTCAGTGGTGGTCGACCCGACCGGCGCCCAGATCACCATGTGGTCGGCCACGCAGATCCCCCACATCCTGCGGCTGATGCTGGCGATGACGCTCGACATCCCGGAGCACAAACTGCGCGTCGTCGCCCCGGACGTCGGCGGCGGTTTCGGCGGCAAGCTTCAGGTGACGCCGGAGGAAGTCATCGCGCTGCTCGTCGCGCGGCGACTCGGCAAGCCCGTCAAGTACACCGAGTCCCGCAGCGAATCGATGGTCGCGGCGCATCACGGGCGCGACCAGATCCAGAAACTGACACTGGCCGCCCGCCGCGACGGCACCGTCACCGGAATGAAGGTCGAACTGCTCGCCGACATGGGCGCGTACCTGCGGCTGGTCACCTCGGGGGTGCCGATCCTGGGCGCGTTCATGTTCAACGGCATCTACAAGTTCCCGGCGTATCACTTCACGTGCACCAACGTGTTCACCAACAAGGTGCCCACCGACGCGTACCGCGGGGCGGGGCGCCCGGAGGCGACGTTCGCGATCGAGCGGATGATGGACGAACTCGCGACCGAGTTGTCGATGGATCCGCTGGAATTGCGGGCGAAGAACTGGATCACCCACGAGGAGTTCCCGTTCGACACCGTCGCGGGCCTGACGTACGACTCCGGTAACTACGAGGCTGCCACCGCGCACGCGCGGGAGCTGTTCGACTACGACGGCCTCCGACGCGAACAGGCGGAGCGCCGCGAGCGGAAGGACCCGGTGCAACTCGGCATCGGGGTGTCCACATTCACCGAGATGTGCGGTCTGGCGCCGTCGCGCACCCTCGGCGCCCTGGCCTACGGGGCCGGCGGGTGGGAACACGCGGCGATCCGGATGCTGCCCACCGGCAAGGTCGAGGTGGTCACCGGTTCCTCGGCGCATGGCCAGGGGCACGAGACCGCGTGGAGCCAGGTGGTCGCAGATCAGCTCGGGGTTCCGTTCGAGGACGTCGAGGTGCTGCACGGCGACACCCAGACGTCGCCGCGAGGCATGGACACGTACGGTTCCCGGTCTTTGGCGGTCGGGGCGATCGCGGTGGTGAAGGCCGCCGAGAAGGTGATCGCGAAGGCCAGGCCCATCGCGGCGCACCTGATGGAGTGCGCCGAGGACGATCTCGAGTTCACCGAGGGCCGGTTCCGGGTGAAGGGCACCGAGAAGGCTGTCGGCATCGCCGATGTCGCGCTCGCCGTGTTCGCCGCGCACGACCTGCCCGAGGGTGTGGAACCGAATCTGGATTCCGAGGCCGCGTACGACCCGGAGAACTTCTCTTTCCCGCACGGCACGCACCTGTGTGCGGTGGAGGTGGACACCGAGACCGGGAAGGTCGGCATCCGCTCCTACGTGTGCGTCGACGACATCGGGCACGTGGTCAACCCGCTGATCGTGGAGGGTCAGGTGCACGGCGGACTCGCCCAGGGCATCGCGCAGGCCCTGTACGAGGAGGCGGTGTACGACGAGTCGGGCACCCTGCTGTCGGGTTCCTTCGCCGAATATCACGTGCCGTCGGCGGCGGACCTGCCGACGTTCACCACGGGTCGCACCGAGACTCCCGCCACCGGTAATCCGCTCGGCGTCAAGGGCGTCGGTGAAGCGGGGACGATCGCGTCCACCCCGGCCGTCGTCAATGCCGTCCTCGACGCCGTCCGCCAGTTCGGGGTGCGTGACGTCGAGATGCCGTGTACGCCGATGCGGGTCTGGCATGCCATCCGCACCGCTCAGGGAGGTGCCCAGTGATTCCGTCGAGCTTCGATTACGTGTCCCCGACCTCCGTCGAACAGGCGGTGGCGGCGCTCGCCGAGGCCGGGGAGGACGCCAAGATACTCGCGGGCGGTCAGAGCCTGCTGCCGGTGCTACGGCTGCGGTTGTCTTCGCCGAGCACCCTCGTCGACCTGGGCCGGATCGGTGAGTTGCGCGGCGTCCGTGACGACGGGGACAGCATCGTGATCGGTGCGATGACCACGTACTACGACGTGATCCGAGACCCGCTCGTCCACGAGCACGCGCTGCTGCTCGTCGAGGCCACCCGCACCGTCGCCGATCCGCAGATCCGGCACCGCGGCACGCTGGGTGGTGCTCTGGCGCATGCCGATCCGGCGGGCGACCTCTGCGCGCCCGCACTGGCACTCGACGCCACCCTGACCGCCGTGGGTACCGCGGGCAGGCGGAGCATCCCGGTCGCGGACTTCTTCGAGGGCTACTACACCACCACGCTGCGACCGGACGAGATCCTCGTGGACGTGCGGGTTCCCAAGCACACCGGCTGGGAGGCGCGGTACGAGAAGTTCAACACGGTCGCGGAGGCCTGGTCGATCGTGGCGGTGGCCGCGACGATCCAGGTCGACGGCGGCATCATCCGGCAGGCCCGGGTGGCGCTGACCAACATGGGGGCCGTGCCGGTGCGGGCTCGCGGTGTCGAGGACGCGCTCGTCGGCAATGCCGCCGATCCCGAGCTGATCCGGGCGGCGGCCGAACACGCCGCCGAGGGCACCGACCCGATCACCGACGGCAACGCCGACGCCGAGTACCGCAGCCACCTCGCGAGAGTGCTGACCCGGAGGGCGGTGGCGACGGCGGTCGGCGTCTGAACGGTTCCGGCAGCCGTCAGGGCCGCGGGTCGCGGCTCGCTTCCACGGCCTGCTCGGTGGCGTCGCAGACCACCACGGGGTGTGGTTCGAGAACGTTGTGCAGTTCGATCACCGGGAGGTAGCGGCCGGCGTCCGGTCTGCGTACTTTCAGTCGCACTCGTTGGTGCCGCATCAGGTAGAGCGCTGCGCCGATGCCGCTGACCAGGGAGATCGCGCCTCCGATCACGAGCGGGGCGCGGGGGTCCAGGACGTCGGCCAGCCATCCCAGAACGGGACTGCCCAGCGGGGTGCCGCCGAGGAAACAGAGCATGTAGATGCCCATCACCCGGCCGCGCATCTCGGACGGCACGGACATCTGCAGGATGTTCATCGCCGCCGTCGTGAACGTCAGCGTCAGCGCGCCGGTCGGGACGAGCATGATCGCGACCAGCACGTAGGTGGGCATGAGTCCCACCAGGATTTCGAACGCCCCGAATGCGGCCGCGGCGCCGAGGAACGTGCGCAGCCGCGGCGGGGTCTTGCGTTTCGCGGCGATCGTGGCGCCGGCCAACGTGCCCACCGCGAGAGTCGTCGACAGCAGTCCGTAGGCGTCCGCGCCGCGCTCGAACGTGTTGCGGGCGAGCACGGCGAGACTGATCGGGAAGTTCAGCCCGAACGTCGACACCATGAACACCGCCACCATCAGCACCCGCAGGTCGGTGCGACCCCACACGTAACGGAAACCCTCGCGTACCTGCCCTTTCCCGCGTTCCGCCTGGGGTGCCGTGAACAGTTCGCGGGTGTTCATCATCAGCAGGGCGATCAGCACACCGGTGAACGTGCCCACGTTGAGCAGGAACACCCACCCCGTGCCGATGAGGGTGATCAGCACACCGGAGATCGCCGGGCCGATGATGCGAGCGGTGTTGAACGTCATCGAGTTCAGGGCGATGGCATTGGGCAGCGACTCCTTGCCGACCATCTCGATGGTGAACGACTGCCGCGCCGGCGCGTCGATCGCCGACGCGCAACCCAGCAGAAACGCGATGAGGTAGACGTGCCACAGGGCCACCAGCCCGCCGACGTCCAGCAACCCGAGCACCAGTGCGCACAACGCCATCGACACCTGCGTCGCGATCAGGATGCGCCGCTTGTCGTACCGGTCGGCGAGCACGCCGCCCCACACGGACAGGAACAGGGTCGGACCGAACTGCAGTGCCATCACGATGCCGACCGCGAGCGCGTTGCCATTCGACAACGTCAGGACGAGCCAGTCCTGCGCCACCCGCTGCATCCAGGTTCCGACGAGGGAGACGATCTGCCCCGACGCCCACAGCCGGTAGTTCCGGGTGCGGAGAGCGACGAACATGCCGGTCTTCGGCTGGGCTGAGGCGGTGGACTCGGATTCGGGCGGCACACATCCATCTTGCTCCCGGGCCCCGCGCGCCATCGACCGGCCCTGGGGAGAGATCTTTCCGGATGTCGGCTACGTTCTCCGGCAACGGGTTTCCCTGCACCGCGGGGTGCGGGCAGTCGAATGCCGTTGTACGGGTGGGGACTGCAGGCAGCCTTCGGGCTACTCCGAGTCGGCGACGATGGACGTGATGATGCCGACTGCGTCGCGGAGGGTCTTCAGCTGAGCCTCGTCGAGCCCGGACAGCCGCTCGTTCATCCACGCCTCGCGGGCGTGGGTCTCGTCGGCGATCAGGGCGTGACCGGCATCCGACAGCGTGACGATGATCTGCCGTCCGTCGGTGGGATGCGGTGCCCGCTCGACCAGCCCCAGTTCGACCAGCGACGCGATGACCCGGGTCATCGACGGCGGCTGCACCTTCTCCCGAGCCGCGAGATTGCCCGGCGTCATGGCGCCGTCGCGGGCAAGGGTGGCCAGAGCCGACAGCTGGGTCAGCGATACCTGGGCGTCGACGCGACGCCCACGCAGGTGACGCGTGAGGCGCACGACAGCCAGGGAAAGGTCACTGGCGAGTGCTCGCGTATCCGTGGTCACGGGAATGACAATACGGGACCGATCGGCCGCCGTTTACGTTAC
The DNA here is from genome assembly GCF_056402775.1 of Rhodococcus sp. P3_B8. Taxonomy (NCBI): domain Bacteria; kingdom Bacillati; phylum Actinomycetota; class Actinomycetes; order Mycobacteriales; family Nocardiaceae; genus Rhodococcus; species Rhodococcus sp. P3_B8. The sequence continues at coordinate 10,581 of NZ_JBFUGT010000136.1, read as the reverse complement.
TGCGTCGGTGATCGGACCGACCGCGAAGTAGGCCACGAAGAGAAGCGCCACCACCCACATCAACGGGTGAATCTTCTTGATACCACCGCTCGCAGCATTGAGCACGACCCACGACACGAATCCGACGCCGATGCCGTTGGCGATCGAGTACGTGAACGGCATGACGGCGATGGTGAGGAACGCGGGCAGCGCGATCGAGAACTGGGTGAAATCGATGTCGCGGACCTGACCGATCATCATCGCGCCCACCACGACCAATGCCGGCGCGGCCGCCTCGATCGGCACCACCGAATACAGCGGGGTCAGGAACATCGCGGCCAGGAACAGCAGTCCCGTCACCACATTCGCGAGTCCGGTGCGGGCGCCCTCGGCGATACCCGAAGCGGATTCCACGAACACTGTGTTGGACGACGCCGACGCGCCGCCACCGACGATGGCGCCGGTGCCCTCGACGACCAGGGCCCGTCCGATGTTGGGCAGGTTGCCGTCCTCGTCGGTGAGGCCCGCTTCCTTGCCGAGCCCGGTCATCGTGCCCATGGCGTCGAAGAAGTTGGCGAGCACCAGCGTGAACACCAGCAGGCTGGCCGCGAGTACGCCGATGCGGGTGAACGCGCCGAAGATGCTGACGTCGCCGACGAGGCTGAGATCCGGAAGTTCCGCCAGCACATCGGGTGCGGCCGGGACACTGAGGTTCCAGCCGTAGGGGTTCACGCCCAGCGACGGTCCGACACCGGCGACGGCCTCGATGATCGCGGCAAGCACGGTGGTGACGACGATGCCGATCAGCAGACCGCCGCGCACCTTGCGCACCACCAGGACACCCATCAGCAGCACACCGAACACGAACGTCACGGTCGGCCAGGAGGAGATCGATCCGTTGATGCCCAGGCCGACGGGGACGGTGGTGCCCGCGGCGTCCGGGATGCGCCGCACGAACCCGGCGTCGACGAGACCGATGAACGCGATGAACATGCCGATACCGGCGGCGATGGCGGATTTGAGCTCGGCCGGAATGGCATTGAAGACGGCCGTCCGGAATCCGGTGAGCGCCAACACGACGATGATGACACCGTCGATCACCACGAGGCCCATCGCCTCGGGCCAGGTGACCTGCGGTGCGATGGTGACGGCGAGAAGACTGTTGATGCCGAGGCCCGCCGCGATCGCGAAGGGATAGTTCGCGACGACCCCGAAGACGATGCTCATCAGTCCCGCCACCAGGGCGGTGACCGCTGCCACCTGGTTGACGGGGAGGATGTTGCCGAGGACGTCGGTCTTCGCGACGGCGTCGTCGGCGGAGAAGCTGCCGAGGATGAGCGGGTTCAGCACCACGATGTATGCCATTGCGACGAACGTCACCACTCCGCCGCGAATCTCCGCGCCTACCGTCGAACCACGCTCGGTGATCTTGAAGTAGTTGTCGAGCAGTTTCGGAGCAGCACCCATTGTTCAGTCCCCATCGCCAGAAGTCGCGCGTCGCCCTTGGAGATTAGGGCACCACGGCGAGGGTAGCGTTCATTCGGTGAACGAATCCGCAGATCGCCCACCCCTCACTCAGCGCCTCGCCGACCCGCGACCTGCGCTGATACTGGGAACGCTGGCGTGGGCGGTCGCGATCGTCGTGGTGATCGTCACGGGCGACCGGTGGTCGGATGCGCTTCCGACGTGTATAGCGGGGGTTGTGGTCGGATTCCTCGGCTACGGACTGTTCGCGTTGCAGCGGCGGGCGGCCCGGCGCGGCAGCCGCGGGGCACAGCAGGGACTGCTCTAGTGATGCAGCAGGGACTGCTCTAGATCTCGCTCGAGGTCAGGGCCCGGCGTGGCCGGGTACGGGTCAGCAGGATCCAGAACGCCGCCCACAGCGCGCCGAACGTCCACCCGGCGAGGACGTCGGTCATCCAGTGCGCGGCGAGGTAGACACGCGACAGCCCCACTGCCAGCGTGTACAGCACCAGCAGGAAGACCAGCGCGATCCGGACGTGCCCCACCAGCACGACCCGGAGGGTCACGGCGACGAGAACGCTGGCGAGGATCGCGGTCATCATCGCGTGACCGGACGGGAACGAGAACGTCGAGATCTCCACCAGCCGATCGGGCAGTGGCGGGCGTTGCCGCTCGAACAGATTCTTGAGCGTGGTCATCACGGCCAGACCCGACAGCATCGCGCCGGCCACGAGGACGGCTTCGCGCCGGCGGCCCTGGAGCAGGAGGGTCGTTGTCAGGACGGTGGACACGATCCAGGCCGCGACCGTTCCGCCGCTGTGCGTGACGACGGTGACGACGTCGATCAACCACGGTGTGCGATCCCCGACGGCGCTGTCGAGCACGCTCTGGTCAAACGACACCGGCGCCCCACGTGCCTTCGGCCCACGACTCGGAGCAATGGGTGGTCCCCTGCTCGTCCACCCACCACGGGACCGCGATCTCGGTGTCGATCGCGCCCGTGAGCTTCACCGTGAGCCGGGGATGGACGACGACGGGCCCGTGCGGCAGGTCGCGGCCGAGTGCGGCGAAGGCGAGCACGGCGGCGGGTTCGCGATCCCACGAGGATTCACGGCCGGAACCGGTGACGGTGCCGCGGATGGCCGCGGACGCGAGGGGGAGGTCCAGCAGATCGGCGAGTGCCTCGGCGGTGTCCAGGCTCCCGACCACCAGGCGCGCACGCGGCACCGCGGCGGCCAGCCACGGTGCGTCCAGCACCAGGGCGTCGCCGGGGTCGACGAGGGCGCCCGTCAGGCCGCGCACGTGTTCGGGCAGGTGCAGGTCCTCGAGGTCGAGAAGATGTGCGGCCGCGGCGGCCGCGAGCAGGCTGTGTGCCCGCGCGATCACCGCGGGACTGGGTTCACGGTCAGGGTCGGCCAGTCGATCCAGGAGTAGCTGTGCGAGTTCGGGAGAGTCGACCGTCGACGGCGCCAGGGCCGCCGCGAATACGGCGGACTCCGGGTGCTCGACGGGGTCGAGCAGTCCGGCAAACGTCGAGTCGGACGGATCGCGGAGCAGACCGAGCACCTGACCGTCCAACTCTGCGTTGTGACGCAGCCACCAGGCCGTGTACCCGGCGCGGTCGGCCAGCAGCGGACGCGTCGACTGGTCCCGGGCGAGCATCGTCAGCGCCTGCGGCCAGCGGTCCTCGTCCACCAGGTCCAGGTCGCGCACCGCCCCGATCTCGTCGGGGTCGTCGTCGAGTGTGTCCCACCAGCGGTCCTCGTCGTCGAGGTCGTGATCGGGACCGGTGGGGAGTTCGGCGCGGAGCACGGTGAAACCCCAGCCGACGCCCACCGCGCGGAGGGCGTCCTCCCCCACCCGCTCCGCGAACGCGGCGTCCACGGACGTGAACGGTGAATCGTCCACCAGGACGTCGGCGAGAGGCGCACCGGGCAACAGCAATTCGTCCGCACCGCGCAACTCCCCGTCGACATCCGGGAGGGGCAGCTGTCCGAGCCACGACGGCAAGGTGCCGGGATCGACGCGCCCGGCGAGTGCGAGCACCGCGGTCGACAGTTCTTCGGCCGCCGCCGCGTCGTCGGGGTCGAGGTCCTCGATCTCGGCCCGCAACGCCGGATCCGAGAGCAGGTCGACGGCGGTGGCGGTCTTCGCGCCGAGCCGCGACAGCAGCGGGTGCGCGGCATCCGGGTGGACGAGCCGCGTCCAGTCGACCCCCAGGACACCGTCGATGTCGTGGCCCAGCAACACCGTTCGCGGACCGGTCACCGTGCGGCCGTCGGACAGCGGCACCGGGATCGATGCCAGTTCCTCCGCCGCGAGGGCGTCGACGGCCAGCGGTTCGAGCGCCGCATACAGGCGCTGCCACCAGGACGGTGTCCGTTCGATGCCACTGAGAAGTTCGGTGAGGCGCGCCAGGCCGAGCCGGTGGGCATCGACGGCGGCCAGCGCGGGCGCCCAGCGTGGTCCGGACAGGTCCGGAACGACCAGGCCGTCGACGATCTCGGCGAGGAGTTCGGCGAGTTCGTCGGTGAGCCCGGGGACCACCGACGCCCGAACCGGGGCCTTGTTCGTGCCGCCGACAGTCGGCAGCCAGGGCTGCTCCCGGAGTTCGGTGACGAGATGCTCCCGCAACGCCGAGTCCACCTCGCTGCGCGCGAACGCGGGAACGGGAACCAGCGACAGTCGCTGCGCGGGCGGCACCGCGGCCACGAACTCGGCGTAACCGGACGCCAACTCGGCGATCGCGGCGCCGGGCAGGATGCGCCTGCGGTCGGGTTGCATGGCGATGTCCGCGACGAGGATCGCGGGTATCGACAGTTCCTCGTCCGACCGGGTGGGCGCGCGCAGGACGTCCTCCGTGACGGGTGAGACGACGCCGTCGCGGACCGGCACGAGCCAGCGTGCGCGCCCGGACTCGTACTGCCACCAGCGGTCGTCGCCGATCGCGACCTCGGTCAACCCGGAATCGAGTGGCCGTTCGCGGCGGCGGAACTGCTTGTCGCCCACGGTGATCGAGACGAGCGCCGGCAGTTCGAGCAGAAGGTCGGGCGCCTCGCGGGCCATGTAGGCGAGCAGCGATTCACCGTCCACGTCCTCGCGCAGCGTCAACACGACTTCCGACGCCGCGCCTGCGGCCGGGCGGGTTTCCGTCGGCCACGCCAGCCGCAGGGCAGGCACGTCCGCTCCCGGGTCCGCACCGTCGAGTTCCCGCAGCTCCGACCTCGTCCGTTCCGCGGAGAACAGCACCGAACCGGACGTCGACCGCAGTTCGACCTCGTCGCTCACCGACAGCACCGCCGTGAAACCGACACCGTACCGGCCGACGGTCGTGCCGGACTTGTTCGACGCCCGCAACGCGACCAGCGCCTGGACTCCCGGCTCGTCCAGCGGCGTGCCCGTGTTGGACACGCTCAGGACGCGCCCGTCGAGTTGCACGGACAGCTCGCCGGGCACTTCGGCGCGAGCTGCGGCATCGGCCGCGTTCTGCGCCAGCTCGGTGAGGAGCCGGTCGCGGTAGCCGGCGCGGGCCAGATCGGATTCGGCCGCCGCATCCTCCCGCAGACGGGTCGGGGACGTTCGCCACGCCAGAAGCGTCGAATCCCTCAGGGCGGCGGTGCCGAAAGGATCGGCTAGCTGGTCGATGCGGATTCCTCGGCCTCGGTGACCTCGGCAGCAGCTTCGGGCTCGTTCTCCGTTTCGGCGACGGCCCGCTCGACTACCTCGACGGCGCCGTCGTCGTAGGCGTCGAATTGCGGCGAACCGGCACCCGTCGGCAGCAGGGTGTCGGAGTGGGCGCCGCAACCGTAGGCCGCGTCGACCACGTGCCCGTCGGCGGCCATCTCGTTGCCGCACACCCCGAACGACGCGTGCAGCGAACCGGCGAGCGGAAGGTAGAAGCCGCACAGCCCGCACGTCGACGGCGCGGCCTTGGCCATCTCGGAATCGGGGCCGTAGTCGCCGTCGTGCCAGCGTTCGGCAGCGTCGACGCGACCTTCGAGGCTCATCACCTGCTTGCGGCCCAGGCCGAGTTCGAGGGCGGTCTCGTCGATCTCGGGGTCACCCGTCGCCACATAGCCCGGGACGAGGCGGGGGTCACCGGCCGGCGGTGCCAGCAGATCGCCCGCGGACAGATCGCCGGGGCGAATGCGCTGGTCCCACGGGATCCACTCGGGTGCGACCAGCGCATCGGGTCCGGGGAGGAGGGCGAGTTCGCTGACGGTGGCATGGTCCGCTTCGGGATCGGCAGCCACCACCACCGCCCACTGCCAGCCCCGGTAGCCCGGAAGGTCCGCAACGAAACGGTGAGTCGCGGCGCACGCGTCCTCGGACGTGACGCCCAGGTAGTCGCCGACTCCCCCTTCCTGCAGTTCGACCAAGGCGGTTCGGGCGAGCTCGACGGCGTCGGTCAGTACGGGACGCGCCACTGCGCACTCGTCGGAAGAAGCAACACTCACACCACCAGTTTGCCGCACCACCGCAAGTGCGTGCCCACCTGGGCTGTCATGCTGGTCCGATGACCGGCCGGAGGCACCTCGTCCCAGCCCTGCTCGCGGTGGCGTGGATGGTCACCGCGTGCTCCCCGCAGAGTCCCGTGGCGGCGGGCGCGTCCGGTGCGGACCTTCGTGTGGAGATCGTCCGCACCCTCGACCACGACCCGAATGCGTTCACCCAGGGACTCGAGATCGACGGCCCCGAGTTGCTCGAGGGCACCGGCCGGCCCGGCGAGTCCTGGGTGCAGGCCACCGACCTCGACAGTGGCACCGTCCGGGCGCGCGCGGAATTGCCGTCTCCCCTGTTCGGCGAGGGCATCACGGTGAGCGGCGACACGGTCTGGCAGCTGACGTGGCGTGACGGGGTTGCCGTCGCCCGCGATCGCGCGACACTCGCCGAACAGCGGCGCGTCCCGTTCGACGGCGAAGGGTGGGGCATCTGCGCCTTGCCCGACGCACTGGTCACGAGCGACGGCTCACCCACCCTCACGTTCCGCGACCCGGTCACGTTCGAACCACGGCGCACCGTGCAGGCGGTGCGGGACGGAAACCTGCTGGGCCGCCTCAACGAACTCGAATGCGCGGACGACGGCGCCATCTACGCCAACGTCTGGACCACCGACACCTTCGTCCGCATCGATCCCTCGGACGGGCGGGTCACCGCGGAGATCGACGCCTCGGCCGTCCGCGACACGCTCCCGCCCGGCCCGCGGGACGTCGACGTCCTCAACGGCATCGCGCAGATCCCGGGAACGGACCGCTTCCTCGTCACCGGAAAGTACTGGCCGCGCATGTTCGAGGTGCGGTTCGTTCCCTGACAGGCCGATCTGACCAGCATTGGCCGGGGTTGCTGTGGTCGCATGTCTCCCGACTAGGACAGAATTAGGGAGTGACCGGACCGCGCGAACCCTACGAGCCTGACGGCGGTCGGGCTCCTGACGAGAATTCCGGGCCCCCCGTTCATCCCGGCTACGACAAATACCCGCCCGCCGCACGCTCGGGAGGTCGACGCACACCGCTCCCTCCCCTCCATCCGGTCGGCGGCGGGCAGCGTCCCCGTTCCGACGAGGAACGGGCCGACGCCCCCAAAGCGCCGCCGATGCCGCGCAAGCTCACCGTCACCCGGGTCGCGGCGATGCGCAGCCGGGAACTCACCAACAAGGGCATCGCGACGTTCCATCGCGCGGCCAAGGCGGACGGCGCGGACAAGTCGGGGCTCACCGCGCTGACCTACGCGGTGATGGCCAACAACGCGACCGACGCGGCCATCGCCGTCGCCCTGGCGAACACCCTGTTCTTCTCGGCCGCGACGGGCGAGGACAAGACGAAGGTCGCGCTGTACCTACTGATCACCATCGCCCCGTTCGCCGTCATCGCTCCGCTGATCGGTCCGATGCTCGACCGGCTTCAGCACGGCCGTCGCGTCGCCCTGGCCACGTCGTTCGGTCTCCGGACGATCCTGGCGATCGTTCTCGTCTTCAACTTCGACAGCTGGGTGCTGTATCCGGCCGCGCTCGGAATGATGGTGCTCAGCAAGTCGTTCTCGGTGCTCAAGAGTGCGGTCACACCACGTGTGCTGCCACCGGAGATCGACCTGGTGCGGGTCAACTCCCGGCTCACCGTGTTCGGACTGCTCGGCGGAACCATCGGTGCCGGCGCCCTCGCGGGTGGTCTCGCGATGGCCACCGGGTCCGTCGGCGCGCTGTGGCTGGCGGCGGTCATCACCGCCCTCGGCGCGTACCTCAGCATGCGGATCCCGTCGTGGGTGGAGGTCACCGAGGGCGAGGTGCCCGCCACCCTCACCTACCACGGCGACGAGCACCCGACCGAGGTGCTGGGCCGCACCCGCGTGCTGCAGGCCGAAGCCGCGGCCACCGCGAAATCCGGTAAACGCAGGCAACCGCTGGGCCGTGCGGTCATCACCGGACTGTGGGGAAACAGCACCATCCGCGTGCTCACCGGGTTCCTCACGCTGTACATCGCGTTCGTCGCGAAGTCGAAGACCGACCACGAGCCGCTGGTGCAGGCCGCCATGCTCGGCCTGGTCGGCGCCGCCGCAGGCATCGGCAACTTCGCAGGCAACGCCGCGGGCGCCCGGATCAAACTCGGCCGCCCCGCCCTCATCGTGCTGCGCTGCACGGGCGCCGTGTGGATCATCGCGGTTCTCGCCGCGATCACCGACAATCTGCTGACCGCCGCCCTGGCCACCCTCGTCGCGTCGGCGGCCAGCGCCCTGGCCAAGGTGTCGCTGGACGCGTCGCTGCAGCACGACCTCCCCGAGGAATCGATCGCGTCCGGATTCGGCAGATCCGAGACGGTTCTGCAGCTGAGCTGGGTCGTGGGCGGCGCGCTGGGCGTACTGCTGCCCACCGAGTACTGGATCGGGTTCTCGGTCGTGTCCGCCGTCATGACCATCGGGCTCGTCCAGACCGTCCTCACCTACCGCGGCAGCACCCTTCTGCCCGGACTCGGCGGAAAACGCCCCGACCTGGCCGAACAAGAAGTGACCGAGCCCCACTCGACCCACCGGGCCGACCGATCGACAGGAAATGTGACGTAAGTGAGAATGCAGGCGCGAACCAAGAAGATCCTGGCACTGATCGTGGTGGGCCTGATGGTGGTCCTGGTGGCCTTCGTCGGAGTCCTGTACGCACTGGTCCGCAACTCCTCGCCCCGCCTGCCCGAGATCACCGCCTTCGCGCACAACCGGGCCGAGCAGATCCCCCCGCTGGCGTACTGCAACCTGTATCTCGAGGACTGCACAACCGGCGACCTCGCCGAACTCGACGTGCCACCCGGCTCCTCGCTGCAGCTGTCGCTGCCACAGGAGATCGTCGACGCGCCGTGGCGCATGCTCGTCGTCTACCAGGACGCGTCGGGGCAGGTCCTCGTCCAGGAACAGGCTCACCGCGCCGGTGAGACCCGCGCCGTGACCGTGCCCTCCTCGGAAGACCTGCAGCTGGCCGGCGTCGAGATCCAGCTGCCGTCCGCCGTCATCGACGAGCAGGGGCTCACGCAGGCCCGGGCAGCCTGGTCGATCAAGACCGCCTGACACGACACACGAAGAAGGCCCCTGCGCCGAAGCGCAGGGGCCTTCCCGTTGTCCGTCGAATCAGCTGTCGAGCTCGCGCGCGACGGCGCGGACCACCTCGGAGATGCGCTGGGCGGTCTTGCGGTCCGGGTACTTGCCCTTGCGCAGATCGGGCTGGACCTTCGCCTCGAGCAGCGTGATCATGTCCTCGACCATGCCGTGGAGTTCGTCCGGCGTGTGCTTCTTGGCGGACGGCTCCTTGCGTGCGGCGTTCTGACGCAGCGACGGTGCCGGGTCGAGCACCTTCAGGCTCAGAGCCTGGGGGCCGCGTCGACCGGCGGCCATGCCGAACTCGACGCGCTGACCGGCCTTGAGGCCCTCGACGCCCTCGGGAAGAGCGGACGAACGCACGTAGACGTCCTCCCCTTCTTCCTGCGACAGAAAGCCGAAGCCCTTTTCGACGTCGTACCACTTCACCTTGCCGGTCGGCACCGCGTTCACCCGCTCATCACTTGGAGTGCAGTTGGTTGCACTTGGTATGCAAAACAGCGCGCCCCACCTCTGGTGCGGGACGCGCAGTGCCCACAGTCTACCTTGCAGAGACCCCCTCCGGCATCCGGGTTTCCAGGCACTATCGTTGCTGGTGTGGCCCACGAACCGACTCCTTCGAGCACTCCTCAGACACCCCGGAGGGGCGACGGACTCCTGCGCGTCGCACTCGCCCTCTTCGCGGTCGGCTTCGTCGCGATCGTGGCGATCTTCCTGACCCCGGTGCTCTCCGATTCCGAACCGGGCCTCGTTCTCTATCTCATCGCCCTCGCGTGCCCGATCGGATTCCTCCTCGGAATCGTCGCGGCACTGAGGCAGGGCAGACGCTCGCGCTGACACACCCGACCACCGACCGAGGGGACGATCATGAGAATTCTGCTCAACATCATCTGGCTGATCTTCGGCGGTCTGTGGCTGGCGCTGGGGTACTTCGTCGCCGGAATCCTGTGCTGCATCCTGATCATCACGATCCCGTTCGGCATCGCGTCGTTCCGGGTCGGCGTCTACGCGCTGTGGCCGTTCGGGAAGACCGTGGTCGACAAGCCGACGGCAGGTGTGGCCTCGCTGATCGGCAACGTCATCTGGTTCGTCATCGCCGGTCTGTGGCTCGCGATCGGGCACGTCGTGACGGCAATCGCCATGGCGATCACGATCATCGGGATCCCCCTCGCGGTCGCAAATCTGAAGATGATCCCCATCTCGCTCATGCCCCTCGGCAAGGACATCATCGACGCTCCCCAGTGATGTGAGCTTACTCACATCACGGCCCGGTAACGGAAGGGCAACGGCTCGGCGATACGCACGTCTTGTCGCCACTAGCTGGGAAGAGTCCCTGCGCGCCCAATGGGGCCCCGCAACAGGCGAAGACACTCCGCGTTATCAAATGGTGACACTGCGGCCTCGGCCCGTTACCGTCGTCACCGGCCGAGGAAACATCGGCCACATCCGGCCCGCCGCGCCAAACCTCGTCCCGCGGGTACCGGAGTCCCGACGAAGCATTCCAGGGACGAGGACGGGGGACCCAAAGTCCTCCAGGGAACGCAAGTTCTCAGACGGACACCGGCC
>NZ_JBFUGT010000135.1:0-17227 GCF_056402775.1 Rhodococcus sp. P3_B8 | reverse complement strand
GGCCGGTTTCGCGCCTGGCATCATCTTCTACCTGACCTTATGGTTTCCGCGGGCTCGGATGGCTGGAGCGATGGCTCTGCTAATGATCCCTGGACCGCTGGGATCAATGATCGGCGGGCCGATCTCGTCCTGGACAATCACCAGGTTCGACGGAACGCTCGGTCTCGCAGGGTGGCAATGGATGTTTCTCGCCGAGGGTCTGCCATGTGTCCTGCTCGGGTTCGTCGTGTGGAAAACGTTGGTAGACCGGCCGAACCTGGCGAGTTGGCTCACCGACGCCGAGAAGGCAGTAATCCAGCAGGAGGTGTCGGATACGGAGGACGCTGCGTCCACCCATAACTTTCGACAAGTCTTGCGGGATCCCCGCATTTACGCGCTGGCCATCGGGTACTTTTGCCTGATCGGCGGCCTGTACACCGTCGCATTCTGGTTGCCGACGATTCTCAAAGAAAACGGAGTCGCAAGCACGACGCAAATCGGGCACTTGTCCGCAGCCCCCTATCTCGTCGCGCTGCTCGTTATGTTTCCACTCGCCCGCCACTCGGACAAGCGGGGCGAACGACGCCTGCACAGCTCCGTGCCAGCCCTTGCCGCTGCGGCCGCGCTTCTTATCTCAGCGCTGACGGCGAACAATTTCCTCGTCTCGTTCGTTGCGATCATCGTGGCCACAGCGTGCCTACAGGGTGCTTATATCGTATTCTGGGCCATCCCAGCCGGCTACCTCAGCGGAACAGCCGCCGCGGGCGGTATTGCCTTCATCAACAGCATCGGCTTACTCGGCGGATTCTTCAGCCCGACACTGATCGGCTACATCAAGGATTCGACTGGAAGCGCGTCCCCCGGGTTAGTGGTCATGGCAGGGGTGGTGCTCGTCGGCGGGTTGCTGATCTTCGCGAACCGCCTTCCCCGCAAATCGCCGTTCGCGGTAGATGACCCGAGCCCCCGACCCTTGGCTCGCGACTCTGCTCCCCTTGCCAACAGAAACCCTTAGAACCGAACCATGAGGAGGAATTTACTGTGCGCATACTAGTGGCAGGCTTCCAACACGAAACGAACACATTCGCAGTGGGACCGCCCGCGAGTTACGACAGCTTCGTCAACGGCGAGGGATTTCCCGCTCTGCGACGGGGAGACTCTGTGCACGAACTCGAGGAGGTCAACATCCCGATGGGAGGGTTCCTCAAGGAGGTCAAGAGCAAAGGTATTACGATCGTGCCGGTCATCTGGGCAGGGGCGAGCCCGTCTGCTCCAGTGACACGCGATACATATGAAAGGATCTGCGGTGAGATAACATCCGCGGCTGCCGTCGCCGCCCCCGATGCCATCTACCTCGACCTCCACGGAGCGATGGTCGCGGAGCACCATGACGATGGTGAAGGCGAACTTCTAACTCGATTGCGGGCGATCGTCGGGGAGAGAGTGCCCATCGTCGCAAGTCTGGACCTGCACGCCAATGTCACGGCTCGAATGGTCGAGAACGCCGACGCTCTCGTTGCCTACCGCACGTATCCCCACACCGACATGGCCGAAACGGGGGCGCGAGCCGCGGGTTTGCTGCTCAGGCTCACTGCTGGGGAAACCCTCCATTGCGTGATTCGACGCATCCCATTTCTGATCCCGATCAATGCGGGATGCACATTCACAGACCCGGCAGGACTCGTTTACGAAAAACTCGGAGCTCTTGGGGGCGATACCTCGTGCATGTCCTTTGCCGCCGGATTCCCGAGCAGCGACTTTCCTGAGTGCGGGCCCACAGTGTGGGGATATGGAAGTGACCGGGCGGACCTTGAGCGCKCCGTCGAGCTCCTCTACAACGAAGTTGTCGGACGCGAGTCCGAATGGATGGTATCGCTACAGGGTCCGTCGGCCGCCGTGGGCGATGCCATCAGGATTGCGGGCGCATCCACCCGCCCCGTAATCATTGCGGACACCCAGGATAATCCGGGAGCTGGTGGTAACGCCAATACGATGGGCATTATCCGGGCTCTTCTCGACGCCGATGCGGAGCGCGCAATAGTCGGTGCGATTTGTGACCCCGACGTCGCTTCAGCCGCGCACGCAGCGGGACCGGGGCAACCGATCACGGTCGCTCTCGGCGGCCAATCGAGTATCCCTGGCGATGAACCCCTCAAAGAGACGTTCGTAGTGGAGCGAGTCTCAGATGGTCGGTGCCGCTTCGGCGGCCCGATGATGCGTGGCAATGAGATCGACCAGGGCCCATCCGCCTGCCTTCGAATTGGCGGCGTCAGAATCGTCGTCACAACCTGGAAGTCACAGTTATTCGACCGCAACCAATTCCGGATGGTCGGCTTAGAACCCGAAGATAGCGAAATCGTGGTCGTCAAGAGTTCGGTGCATTTCCGAGCGGACTTCCAACCGATCGCTCATTCCATTCTCGTTGCGAAGGCCCCCGGCCCTGTCGCTGCCGATCCATCGGACCTTCCATGGCAGAGGTTGGCGTCCGGGATCAGAATCGGACCACTCGGYGTGCCTTTTGGTGGGCAGAATCTAGCGAACGTCACAACAGTCGGGCTTGTCGTGGGATGAGGGTATTTCAGTAAGGAGCGAAACCGGAGTTGCCCACTCCAGGGTCTTGCGGGGTCGAGTATTCAACTGGGAGGCAACCTCGACCAGACCGCTCTGACGTATGGATGCTGAGGTCGCTGGCTATGCTGAGGTCGCTGGCTTTGGGAAAGTACTGACGCAGAGGCCCGTTGAGGTTCTCATTGCTGCCGCGCTGCCACGGCGAGTGGACGTCATCGTGCGACCGAACCGTCATCGTGTCCCGGTCCGGCGGTTGATTCCGACACGGCGGCACGCCTCAGAGTTACTCACCCCTAGCCGGATCAGCCGAGCGAACTGGTAGGCGTCCCGGTGGAGTAGTGGGGTTTGGGACTGAGCGGCGCGGCTCCGACGTAGAGAGGGCCATCGGCGGGATCTTCGGTGTGTACCGCCAAGCACGCATCGAAGAAAGAGGTCCACCGATGGCCCTGTCCCAGTCTGCCCTGTCCGAGCTACTCGACGCATTCCGTGCCGGAGAAGGCGTGGATCTGATCCGTGAATCGGTCCGGATGGTCATGCAAGAACTGATCGAAACCGAAGCCACCGAACAGATCGGCGCGGGCCGCTATGAACGCACCGAGGCCCGCACCACCGAACGCAACGGGGTCAGGCCCCGGTTGGTGGCCACCCAGGCCGGCGACGTCCCATTGCGGATCCCGAAACTTCGCCCAGCCCGATCCCGCCACCGCCGCCCCCACGGGGGACGAGGTTCGTGATCAGTTGGTCGGCCGGTTCCCCAAGATCGGTCCGCTGATGGACCAGGCGAAGGCAGAGGTTTTGGCGTTCAGCACATTTCCGCGGGCGCATTGGTCGAAAATCTGGTCGACCAATCCGTTGGAGCGGGTAAACAAGGAGAGCAAGCGCAGAGCCCGCGTCGTGGGCATATTCCCGAACGAGGCGGCCGTGATCCGACTCGTCGGTGCGGTCCCGGCCGACATGCACGGCGAGTGGCACTCCAGCGAGCGCCGCTACCTCTCCGAGGGGTCGATGGCGTTGCTGGGCCCCAGCGGCGATACTGAAGCCATCGCCGCGATCACCCGTGGCGAGTAGGCACCGAGGATTCAACCTCAAAGCCCACCACCCCACGGGGCGCTATCGCGAACTGTTCCCGCTTCTCCGTCAGAGCAATGCCGGGGTGTCCTCCGTCGCGCTGTGTCGAGTCCTGCCTCGCAACCTCCGAGTAGTGTCGCTGTTGCTTCTGGAACGCTAATCGACCAACGTCAACGAATTTCCGGGCGCCTGTAGAGACTGAGCGTCCGTACCACATTGTGTCAGGGCATGATTCGCCGTGATTCCACCACCCATGCGGCGATCTGGGCACGCGAGGTGAAGCCCAACTTGGCAAGAAGGTGTTCGATGTGTCCCTGCGCGGTACGCACAGATATCGTCAAGCGGGACGCTATCTCTCTATTGGTCAACCCCTCGGCGACCAACTCGGCGACCTCACGCTCGCGCTTGGTCGGACCGGCCTGTCCAGTGGTCGGTGTGTTTGACGCCGGACTTTGCTCACCGAGTGCGTAGGCGACCGCGGACTCCACTCCCAGCTTGTTCCCTTTTCTCTGAGCCGCGGCAAATGTCTTTTCGCTCAGCGCCCTCCGTGTATCCCGTTCGCTTCTCTCGCGGTACGGGACCAACCCAGATACGAAGATCGGGGAACTCCCCATGGCATTGCTGAGGTTTTCTGCAGCCGAGGTCAACACCACGGCTCGTTCGAAAGCACCTTCCTCGGCAGCGATCCACGCGAGTGCTTGTAGGCACATGCTGATGACGAGCCGCTCATTGACTTTCCGAGCAGCGCGGAGCGCCTGTTGGAGTAGCTCGTTCGCCCGTTCGGTATTGGCGTGTCGCCACACCACCACGGCCAGGGCCCACAGCAAATACGACCGATGCACTGCTTCACCATGCTCTTCGGTGACCGCGAGTGCACTCTCGTAACATTCGATGGCGCGCTCAGTGTGATTGAGCAACTCGTACGCGAACCCGAGACCCTGCAACAAGAGGATGTGGAGAGCAAGCGCGCTCGGCACGGCGGCGTAGGTTGGTCGTGCGGCTTCGAAATGAACTTGTGCAGAGTCGACGTCGCCGCCGTAAAAGGCACGGTAACCTTCGGCAAGGTCGATGTGCGCCCGCAGCAGAGGATCGGCCGATCGATCGGTAAGTGTCCGTCCTTCTTGGATCAGGGTGATCGATGCCTGCAGGTCGCCCTGCACTCCGGCCATCACGCTGGCCCAGAGTATTGCCTTGGCGCGGTCAACGCCTACGGTGCGGGGCGACTGCGCCAGGAGCCCATCGATCCAGCGCCGTCCTTCGGTCAATAAACCGCGCGATAACCAGAGAGGGAACAGCGCTGCGGCCATGCCAAGCCCGGACTCGGGATCTTCGGAGAGGCAAAACTCTTGTGCCTGTCGGAAGTTCGGCAGTTCGGCGACCAATCGGGTCAGCCACTCGAGTTGCCGCGGACCGACCCAGTCAGCCTCGGCGTCCGAGGACAGCTGCACGTACCAGTTTCTGTATCGGGTGCGCAGCTCGGAGTAGTCGGTGTCGGCGCGGATCTTCTCCCGGCCGTAGTCGCGCACGGTCTCGAGCATCCGGAACCGAGCGACCGGAGCCGACTGTTCTCGAATGAGAATCGACTTGTCGACGAGAGAGGTGACGGTGTCCAGGAAATCGTCAACGGTCGGGTCCTGCCCGAAGATCTGCTCGGCCGCATTGAGTTCGAAGCTACCGGCGAACATGGACAGGCGAGCCCACATCAGTTGTTCCAGGGGTGTGCACAGGTCATGGCTCCAGTCGATGCACATCCGCAGGGTCTGTTGCCGTGACGGGGCGTCTCTGCGTCCGCGGGTCAGGAACCGGTAGCGGTCGGTGAGTCGCTCGAGAATCTCCTCTGGGGAGATCGCCCGAAGTCGTGCGGCGGCCAGCTCGATCGCCAACGGCAGGCCGTCGAGGTGCTGGCATATCCGGGCGATGGTCACCTTGTTGTCGTCGGTGACCTCGAAGCCGGGCAGGACCGCGGCGCCCCGCTCGGCGAACAGTGCCATTGCGTCGTTGCCGGGCAGCCGTCTCGGCAGATGGTCGGCGTCGGGTACCGCAAGCGGGGCTATCGGTAGCGCTACCTCGCCGCTGATGCCGATCGGCTCGCGGCTGGTCAGGAGCATCCGCAGGCCCGGGCTGGTGCGGAGCAGCGCTTCGGAGAGTTTCGCGACCGCGTCGAGCACCTGCTCGCAGTTGTCCAGAACGAGCAGCACTTCGCGCGGGGCGATGAATTCCGCGAGGACCTCGGGAAGTGGCCTCGCGGTTCTGTCGCGTAAACCCAGCGCATCCGCCACCACGTTGACGAGAAGCGAGTCATCGCGCAGCTCGCCCAGATCGATCAGGAACACACCATCAGCGAAACGCGTCTGGGTTCGACCGGCGACTCGCAGCGCCAGTCGGGTCTTGCCCACTCCTCCCATCCCGGTCAAGGTCACCATGCGGGCCGTCGAGAGTAAGTTTGTGACCTTCGCCGTCTCCTCGCGACGGTCGATAAAGCTGGTCAACTCCAGCGGCAGCGCCCCGGTGCGGACTGAATGAGCAGCTGGTGACTCACTATCGTGCGGTGGGTGCGCCGGTGGTGGGTGACTGGAGTCGCCCGCGTGAGTTTTCTCGTAGCCGGCGCGCGCGGCCATGTCGTCGACAGGATAGCGATGCTGGCGTTGCAGGTGCGTCAGTTGTCTGCCCAGTTCCCCGACGGATGGCCGACTGGCAGGATCGTTTGCCATCGTCGCCTCGATCACAGTGCTGACATCGTTCGCGATGCCGTGCTCTCGCGGGTTCGGCGTCGGCTCGGTCGTGATCCGGACGAACTGGGCGACCAGTTGCTCACCACTCCGGCGTTCGAAGGCAGCGTGGCCGGTGGCGGCGGCGAACAAGGTCGCGCCCAGACCGTACACATCGGCGGCCGGACTCGGTGCGCCACCGGCAATGACCTCGGGTGCCGTGAAGGCCGGCGATCCGGTCACAACTCCAGCGGTGGTTTCGAACCCGCCCGAGATGTGCGCGATCCCGAAGTCTGTCAACGCGGGATCCCCGTAATCGGTGAGCAAAATGTTAGCCGGCTTGACGTCACGATGGAGGATACCGAGGTCGTGGGCGGCTTGTAGGGCACCGGCGATCTTGACGCCGACGCGCAGCACCTCCTCCAGTCTCAACGGACCCCGCCTGCGGATGCGGGCATCGAGAGAGTCATGGGCATAGAAGGGCATGACAATGTACGGCCGGTCGTGCTCGGTGACTCCGACCTGCAGGACGTTGACGACATTGGGATGGCCGGTCAGCCGGCCCGCGGCACGCTGCTCACGCAGAAATCGCGCACGGCTGTCCTCGTCGAGATCCCCGGTCAGCACCTTCACCGCCACAGTGCGATCGAGCGCAGTCTGCCGACAGCGGTAGACGACCCCGAAACCCCCGCGCCCGATCTCCGCGGCGTCGGCGAACCCGGCCGCCGCCAAGTCCGCGACGACCGACCCGGCCACATCCGGACGGGTAGCGAAGGGATCAAACTCATTCATGAAGGGCCTCGGATTGCCGAACCGTGTCGATTGTGTGCCCGCTCGAAGTTACTCGTCCCAACGTCGAGCCGCGCAGAGTTAACCGACGCCGCACCTCGATGTCGTGAGGACTACTCGTCGAGTCGGTGTTTGGTCTCCGGGTCGAAGCGCAGCGCGATGGGATCGCCCAACGGGAACCGCCCTGACCTCGACTCCGTCTTTTCTCGCTCTTCTCGTCCGCCGGTGCGCACGAGTGTGCCCCGGCGTCGGGGGGGGTGACGCCGGGGCACTGGGGTGTTCTAGGAACAAAATCTGGGGGGATGCTCACCAGAACGTATCCGAGTCTACGGATCGCCACCGACAGGAAATCGGGCGGCCGGGATTTTTCAGTCAGTCAAACTTGAGTGGAGTAAACCACCGGTCGGCCTGTGGTTGCGCACCGGAGCAGGGCGGGATCCGCACCGTCTCCCCGCTTGAGGCTGGTGGTAGGACGTTATTTCAACGTGCAGTTTGCGCAGACCAAGCGCGTCTCAGGCATGGACCGGCCACAGATGAGCAGTGAGACCTTCCCCCAAGTGAAGGGCGAGCGTCCTAACGGGCAAACTCACCGCCCGTTCGGATCTGTGAAGGTCAGCCCACGGCGGGCGGCTCAACTTGCCTGCGAAGAATTTTGCCGGTCGGTCCTTTCGGGAGGCTGGGGACAAACCAAATCTGCCGGGGGTACTTGTACTCGGCGAGCCTGGCGCGAACAAACTCGATTATCTCAGACGGCTCGACGTGCGCTCCGCGTTTGAGCGATACGGCAGCTCCGATTTGCTCCCCGAGATGGGTGTGTTTGATACCTACAACAGCTGCCTCGGCAACAGCTGGATGCTCGTACAGAACCTCTTCCACTTCGCGTGGGTACACGTTGTAACCACCCCGAATGATGATGTCCTTTTTCCGGTCAACGATGCTGTAGTAGCCATCGCTATCTCGTGTGGCGATGTCTCCTGTGCGGAACCAGCCGTCGCTTATGGCCTCCGCGGTGGCCGCCGGACGAGCCCAGTATCCCTTCATCACGTTCTCGCCGCGAATTTGGATTTCTCCGGCCTCATCACATCCGACAATTTCGTTGTCGCCGTCGTCGACTAGTCGCAGCGTGCATCCGCGCACGGGAATCCCGATCGTGCCGGCTTTGCGTGGGTGTCCGGGCTGGTTGAAACAAGCGATGGGTGCGGTTTCAGAAAGTCCGTACCCCTCGTAAATCTCGCATTCGAATGTTTGTTCGAATGCCTTGAGAACCTCGACAGGCATCGGCGCCCCCCCTACGATGCAGCAGCGAAGATGGGATAGCTCGACGGAGTCGGCGTCGGGAGAGTTGAGCATCGCGGAGTACATGGTGGGGACCCCTTCGAGAACTGTAACCTCATCTCGAACCAGAACACGCAGGGCTGATTCCGCGTCAAACTTGGGGATCAGAGTCAGGAGCGCTCCTGACTTCACCGCGGCATTCAGCCCACAGGTTAGGCCGAACACGTGGAACAGTGGCAGGCACCCCAAGATGACATCACTGGACCCGGTCTGAATCAGAGTCTCAGCAGTCGTCGAAGCATTGGTCGACATATTCTCGTGGGTGAGTTCCGCTCCCTTAGGACTCCCCGTCGTCCCAGAGGTATAGAGAAGAACTGCGGTGTCGTCACGGCTACGCTCCACAGGTTCATCGATCGGATTCCCAGTCAGATCAGCGTCGCTCGGACCACGGTCGTCGACCAACAGCGCGGGAATCTTCTTCGCTAGTGCGGCTTTCGCAACCAGATCCCCGCGAGACCGCGAGCCATAGATGAGAGCCATCCCAGAATCGTCCAAGTAATATGTGATCTCACGCTCCTTGAGC
Source organism: Rhodococcus sp. P3_B8 (assembly GCF_056402775.1). Taxonomy (NCBI): domain Bacteria; kingdom Bacillati; phylum Actinomycetota; class Actinomycetes; order Mycobacteriales; family Nocardiaceae; genus Rhodococcus; species Rhodococcus sp. P3_B8. Next base: position 8,260 of record NZ_JBFUGT010000135.1, on the reverse strand, counting down.
ATGGGGTTGATCGGAACTGCGACGGCGCCTGCCATCAGAATCCCGTAGAAGATGACCGGAAACGCAGGGACGTTCGGCAGTACGATGCCGACCCGATCGCCGGATCGAATACCTCGCGAATGCAGGTCGCCCGCCACTGCCGCAGCGGCACGATGGAACTCTGCATAATCCAAGGTGGTTTCATCAAGCCGGATCGCGGGTCGATCGCCCAGTAGCCGAGCAGTCTCGACAAGATTGTTCGCAAGATTTGATGACATCGAAACGACTTCTCCTGGGTTGGCGTGGCGTCAGGAGGGCTACGGATGCGCCAGCGCTTCGGGAAGTGAAAGAGCGTCGCGCAAGTGAGCGTACCGACCTGAATTACGAGTTACTACGCGAGCGGGTCTCGCCAGCGTGCCGATGAACGTTGCCCGTCGTGGTTCACATACGTACAATAGACGATGTGTCGAGTATAATCAACGTACAGTCGAGGCACTTCGCCAGTTGCTTGCCTACGCAATGAGGACGAGGGCTGACTTGACGCTGCGCCGTTGATGGTTGACGCTCGCGCGAGCCGAGGACTTTGCACGGAAAGCACATGGATTGTCGAGTCGTGAAATGGGCGCCGAGTCACCAATTCCGCCCCAGTCTTTGACTATCAACATGACCATTAAATCGGTATCTGTATTCCAACTTGGTCAAGACCGAACTGGGAATTTGCCCCCGATAGTTCTACCGAACTGCCGTGCAATCCGAGAGACCATCTCGGGCGATGCAGCATGGCAAATCGTGGACGGACACCGCACCCCCGGCTACATATGCAGGTTGAACTAGCCTACTCTGTAGGCATGGCGACTTCGTTCTCAAACGGTCTCAACGGATCCGAACCCCGGACTGGTAGGCGCAATCTCAAGGGCGACAGGCGCGAGCAAGCAATCCTCGAGGGCGCATATGAGATTCTGCGCACCGAGCCGTTACGGAACGTTTCGATTGATGACCTTGCCAAGCGAGCGGGTTTGTCGCGTTCATCCTTCTATTTTTATTTCGAATCTAAATGGCAGGTTCTTTCGGCGCTTCTATCGAGTGTGACGGCCGATGTGTTCACTGCATCAGCAATGATCTTCGAGCGACCTCCCGGGATTTCTCCGGAGGCTGCCATCGAGCATGCAGTATCGGAGGTCATGGTCGTGTGGGAGCGGCATGGACACGTCCTGCGCGAGGTCGGTGATGCAGCGGCGGCCGAACCCACTTTGGGGGCCCAGTGGGACAAAATACTGGGTCGTTTTGTCGATGCGGCGGCCGCTGCGATCGAGCGCGACAGAGTTGCGGGTGTGGCTCTTGATGGACCACCGGCTCGTTCACTGGCGGCAGCGCTCATTTGGATGGGCGAACGGAACCTGGGACTTATGAGCATGCGAAGCGAGAATGCAATTCGCACCGAAGACATGGTGGAGACGGTCACCACAGTGTGGCTTAGAACGGTATTCGGTTTGGAATGGAGAGGCCGCTCGAAGAGCGATTAGTTCGGGTCGTTCAGAGCAATCGCAGCGAACTGGTTAAAAAAAAACCGGTTCGCTGCGATCGATTTGTTCTATTCAGCTTTGTCGCGCATGGAAAATGCGGACTTCAGGAAGTGGGTTCTCTTCCAGTCGAAGATAGGTCGAGTTGTTACTGTGGTTGATCGGCGGCCATCTTTGCCATGTTCAGTCCCGGCATCAGCATATGGCCACCGTCAACGTGCATCTCGAGTCCGGTTGTCCAACGAGACTCGTCGGACGCAAGCCACAGCACCGCTTCGCTCATGGCAAGTGGTGGCAGCAACCCGACATCGCGAAGGGCAGACCAGTACTTCGCGCCTTCGAGGTCTTCTTTCACGCCCTGACCGGGGCCTTTACCTGCACAGAGATCATATCCACCCTGCCAGTCGAGGGCTGGAGTATCAGTCGGCCCCGGGAGCAAGATATTGACTCGAATTCCGTACTGACCAAACTCGAGCGCAGCGCTTTTCGCCAGCCCTATTACGCCGTGCTTCGACGCGACATAGTGGGCGTAATGGGGTGACCCTTCCACGCCGTTGCCGGAAGAGGTCACGATGATCGAGCCGCCGCCCCGTTCCGTGATCGCCGGCGACACTGCCTTCAAGGTGCGCCACACCCCGGTGATATTGACGTCTAGAACAGCGGTGAATTCGTCTTCAGGGATGTCGTGGAACGGGTGTACGGTCCAGATCCCGGCGTTGGCGACCGCAACGTCCAGACCACCGAATGCCTTTACGCCGTCAGCAACCAGTTTGTCGAGCGACGACTGCTTCCGGACATCTCCCTCGTGTGCAATGATTCGTCGTCCCAGTGCTTCGACCTCTTTGACGGTGATCTGGAGGTCATCAGATGATCCGGTCGGATACGGGAGTCCGGTGTCCGGCGGACAGTCGATGGCGAGGATATTGGCGCCCTCCTCAGCGAGCCGGATTGCGTGTGCCCGTCCCATTCCACGTGCCGCACCTGTTACCAGGGCGACCTTTCCGTCCATGCGTCCCATTGGTCTCTCCTCTTGTGAGTGTGCATCGGATTGGTTGTGCCTCCCGGTGATCGGCGTACCGGGTACCGGGTGACCACTTGTGTTCGTTGACTTGCCTAATGGCGGTGCAGTTCTGGCCCCGGTTTCTCCCCCACATTCACAAATGGTGGAGGCCGTCGGGAGGCAACGTTCGCAGCGCTACGGTGTGCTTTCCGTCGGGGTGATGAGCTGTAGCAGTATGTCGATTCCAGGTGGCTCGGTCCATACATGCTCTGAGTCGGCGATGATGAAAGGAGCTCCGATCGGGTCCGGTCGTCCGGGCCCGCGGATCGTGCATCCAGCGAGATCGAGTTCGCTCGTGTTTCCGTCGAACCGCAACGCGATGTGGTCGAGCTTTGCCGAGGCTCCGCCCAGCGCGAGATCGAGAACGTCCGGATCGTCGATGGTGTAGAGCTCGACATTGGCCGACGCTATCGCGAGAAACGTCGCGCGGATGGCGAGAGAGGGTGCCTGGAAAGTGTGCGCGATGCTGACGTTGAATCTGCTCTGCCAATGTGTGGTGGCCAACTCGAGATCGCGGACGAGTATCCCCACATGATCCAGCCGCGGGGTGCTGTCTTTTCGAGCATCGTCGGAAGGCGAGGATGAGGAGAGATCGATCATCGTCATTGGTGCCTCGCGGCGACGAAATGAGGGGACACGCCCGTTCGGGGTTCAGTCCAACGTTGGGTGACGACCTTGGACTTGGTGTAGAAGCGATATGCATCGTAGTTGAGCCCGTCATCGCCGAACCGCGAGTCGCCCCAACCTCCGAATCCGAACCAAGAGATCGGAACTGGAATGGGAACGTTGATCCCGACGCTTCCGGCCTGGACGCTGTGAACGAATCGGCGACCGGCCACTCCACTTGCGGTGAAGATGGTCGCACCATTGCCATATGGGCTGGCGTTCACGATGCGCAGTGCTTCGTCGAGATCATCGACGCGGACCACACTCAGGATCGGTCCGAACACCTCGTTCTGATAGAGATCGCTGTCGACGCTTACGTTGTCGACCAAGCTGGGGCCGATAAAATAGCCGGCGTCGGACGCTATGGTGACACGGCCGTCTACAACGACTTTTGCGCCTTGGCTAGGTGCCGCCTCCAACGCACCTCTGACTCGTTCGATGGCGACCTCTGAGATGAGTGGCCCCATGTCGGTGCCTTCGGCGTTCCCCGGTCCGGTACGGAAGGCGGTGGCCCGCTCCGCGGTCTTGGCAACTAGCTCGTCCGCGATTTCCCCGACCGCTACCGCGATGGGCACGGCCATGCATCGCTGACCGGCGGCGCCGTATGCGGCCGACGCCAGTGCGTCCGCTGCTGCGTCCAGGTCGGCGTCAGGCATGACGACCATATGGTTGTTCGCTCCACCCAGTGCCTGCACCTTCTTGCCGGCAGCGGCGGAACGGCTGTAGATCTCACGCGCAACCGGGGTGGAGCCCACAAAGGAAATGGCAGCGACGTCCGGGTGGTCGATCAGCGCGTTCACCGTGTCAACGCCACCGTGCACGACGTTGAAGACACCGTCGGGTAGCTCGGCTTCGGCGAGCAGTTGCGCCAGCCGCACCGAGGCGGATGGCACTCTCTCGCTTGGTTTGAGCACGAACGAGTTACCGCAGGCGATCGCGGCCGCGAACATTGACACCGGCACCATGATGGGGAAGTTGAATGGGGTGATACCAGCACACACTCCGAGTGGCTGGCGGAACGAGTATGTGTCAACTCCCCTGGAGACCTGTTCTGCGTACTCACCTTTGAGGTGCTGCACGACGGAGATCGCAACTTCGACAGCTTCCACAGAACGGGCGACCTCCCCTCTCGCGTCTGCGAGAGTTTTCCCCTGCTCCGAGGTGATGATCGATGCAAGCTCGTCACTGTGCTCGAGCATCAGGGCGCGGAAGCGGTGGAGAGTGGTCGCGCGGACGGGGGCCGGGGTCGAAGCCCAGGCCCCCGCAGCGCTTCGGGCGCTGGTTACAGCCGTGTCGACGACAGCAGCGTCGCCCAGCTCAACAAGCCTCAGTACGTGACCCGTGGCTGGATCGACAACCTCCGACCTCCGCCCGTTCGTCGAGCTGGAGGAGGTGCCAGCGATCCAGTGCGGCACCGTTGCAAGATGGACATCGTTTGTAATCACAGAAACTCCATAGTCACGAAGAGGCGAGTTGATGTTGTGGGCCGCTTAAGCTTTGGCGTCCCGGGGGTGCGGCAACTCGGGGAACATCTCCAAGCCATAGTTCGTCTTGAGATTCTCCACCTCTGCGGCTAGCTGCTCCGGAGTGCGCAATTCGCGATCGCGCGCTTCGTAGAAGTACTTGTCGATGCCGCCGCCGGGCTCGAATCCGCTGCTGTCGGGGCCCGGAACGAAGATCACGAGGATCCTCGCCTCTTCTCCGACTACCTCGTAGGTATGCCGCTGATCCTTGCGCCCCCAGACGAATTGACCCGCGCCAGCATTGTAGGACCCGGCTTCGGTGTGGATCTTGATTTCACCGTCCATCACGAAGAAGCCTTCCTCTTCGCGGTGATGGATGTGCCAGACCGGCTCGGTTCCGCGAACCCAGTTGGTCTCGATGATGATCAGCTGGCCATTGGTGCTTTCACCGGTCGCATGAATCCAGAAATCTACACCGGTCATGAAGTCGCCGGTCATGTTGAAATGCACATCGCTGCGGTGGGAGACGTAGCTCTCCCCGTCTCGGTTTGTCGTCGGCTGAATCTGGTCGACATCGGACTTCGTGACCATGAGGGCCCCTTTTTCGTTGCTTGCCGTGGTGATGAGTGACGTCACGGCTCGGACATTTTTGAGACTAGACTCACAGTCGATAATAGTCAACACTCTGTCGGATTTCAACAAATCTGCAGTTCAAAGGGATAATCCGGGTGCAGGCCGACGCGCGGCCAGGCCACTGGTCCGCGCATAATCGACACAACGTTGACGAGGACCAACACTAAGTGCAAAGTTGGAACACCGACGTGCGACCCGACTAGTCGACGGTCGTACGCCCCTGACAGCAGCAATGGAGGAGACGACTGGTGAGTCCGCTACGAAAGCGCATAGGTGCCGCGACGAAGATCCGTGCAGGCCATTCATGAGCGATCTGCACCCTCAGGTACTCGAGTTGCTGGCGTCCCTGTCAACGAATCCACCGGCGCAGCCGTGGGAAGTGTCCATCACCGCGTACAGGGCGGTCGGCGAGAAATTGATCGGGTTGGCAGGTGATCTCAATCCACATTGCGACGTGAGGGACTTAGAGATTCCCCTTCGCGGGAGGGTCCTCAATGCCCGGAGTTACTCTCCCAAAGGCACAACCGGGGCAGCGCCGTGTGTCGTGTACTTCCACGGTGGCGGTTTCGTCAGGGGCAGCCTGGACTCTCATGACCGACTGTGTCGCGAGTTGAGCGTCCAGGGCGCTCTCCGCGTGATCTCGGTGGCGTACCGCCTTGCGCCCGAAAATACCTATCCGAGCGCTCACGCCGATGCGATCGAGTCGTTTTGCTGGGTGGCCGATCGTTCTGATGAACTGAGAATTGACGGCGAAGCACTGGCGGTTGCTGGAGACTCCTCTGGGGGGATGCTCGCAGCGGCGACCGCAGCGACTCTCAACGCACGTACAGACGGTGCGTCGGTCAAGGCGCAGGGACTTCTGTGCCCGGTGCTAGATCTGACCTTGAGTAGTGACTCTGTAAACAGATACGGATCGGCGCCTCTTCTTTCGCGTGCCGCACTCGAATGGTGTATCGATCAATACGTGCCCAACGTGTGGCTTCGAAAGTCACCGGAAGTCTCGCCGTTGTTCAGTATGAATCTGAACAACGCCCCGCCTGCGCTCATCATCAACGCAGAGATCGATCCAGTGTCAGATGATGCCAGTCGATACGCGTCTGAACTGCAAGCTTCGGGCGTCGCAGTCATCCAACACGAGTATGCGGGCATGCCGCATAGCTTCTTTCTACTCGCCGGCGTGGTGGACGAGGGAGAGCGTGCTATCACTGGCTTCGCGGAAGGGTTGTCTAGATTGCTGCGCTAGGTGATCTGGGTCGAGCAACTCGCTACGTCGTCATCACTCATCACATCGGCCCGGTTTCGCCATCACATCGGCCCGGTTTCGCTCAGAGCTGCGTGGCTTCATTTTGGCGGTCGATGCCACGCTTTCCAACTTCCCAACTTCACACGAAAGCGGGCTTCGCACGAAAGCGGCGGGCCGGACATCACAATTTCATGCGATGTGCGGCCCGCCGACTGTATTCCCGTTCCTCCTACTGCAGGGCTACGCGGAAGACCTGAAACTCGATGACGGGTCCTGGTGTAATTCGCCCTTGTCCCACGAAGATGGTCTGATTGACCCAGCCGTACCTATCGTCCCCGCACTCGAGGCGCGGAGTAGTGACAAAGTAGTGGTCGCCAAAGTTCGTGCTCGATTCCCCGCCGGTCAATGCGGCTGCGGCAGCTTCGGTCACCTCGACCAGGCCCTGGTAGCTCATGTAGATGACGGCACCGTCGTCGGTATGGAACTGAGCGCGCACATCCAGGCGCCCGAATCCGTCATCTCCAGCCAGAAGCCAGTCACCGCCGCCGATGGCTGCTGTACCGCTCAGTCGATCACCCTTTACAGTGCCGCCGGTAACGGGGAGGACCTGCCGCATTCCGTATGGTCCAGGACCGACGACCTGCGGCGCAGCGAGTTCTGCGGTGTACGAAAATTCCGGGATGAGCTTCACTTGCTTACCTCCAGGCCTGCGGCTGCCATCACCTGGGACATACCCTCGGCAATGACTTCGACGCCGAAGGCTTGTTCGACGATATTTGGATCGAAGTACTCGCGAATCAAGACCACCTTGCCGCCTCTGATTCGCATGTGCGTGCAATAGGTGTTCGCGTACACGTGTCCGTTCTGCGTTACGGTCGCCTCGCCGTGTAGCTCGAGCACGAACAGCTCGGGATCAGTCGTGTCGTGCACAACCAACGAGTCGATCTTCAGGTCGGGCACGGACTTGAAGAACCAGTCGATGAAGTGGCCGATGAGTTGGCGGCCGGGGACGGTTTTCGCAAGCGGCTCAGGGGCGAACGGCATCTCCCAAACAGCATCTTCGGCGAACCAGTCTTTCCAAGCCTCCAGCGCTTTCCCGGTCGGCGGCCCGCTGTCGAGGTCGCCCCAAAAACCATCCACTACCTTGCGATTTTCTGCTTGTGTACTCACAGTCGCCTCCTTGGTGGGCTCTGGCGACGACTGATGCGCCAGCCGCCGTAGCCTCAAAGAATGCCCGTCCTGTCGGTTATAGTCAACAGTGTGTCGACAAGATTCTGCGACAGGCGCACCTAGCCTTCGCCGCATTTGTGGACGGTGTGTTGATTATCGACGACTGTGAGTCTAATCTCAGGGTGGTCGGCCCAAGAATCGACTGGACAGGGTGCCCGCGAAGCCGCATTCCGGCGGGCTCGAGAGGCATTCCGCTTTGGGCATTTATGCGCCACTTAGAGCGTGTCTCATGTGGATGAAGTGACCTGTGGGACATAATGTGACGCGTGGTAGATGAGTTGTCACTGAGGTTGGTTCCGGATGCGTTGTGGGAGATAGTCGAACCGTTGATTCCTCCTTTTGTCGCCCGGCCGCAGGGAGGTGGCAGTGCGCCGGCCGATGACCGGGCGGTGTTCACCGCGATCGTGTACGTGCTCACCAGCGGATGTGCGTGGCGGCACCTGCCGCCCTCGTTCGGGGTAACCGT